>JARRPE010000007.1:0-15840 GCA_037383205.1 Methyloceanibacter sp. | reverse complement strand
TCCGTGAGCCCGAAGGCGGAGGCGGTGTCTTGCGACAAGTTCGGCACGATCAAATCCGCGCGCTCGCAGACCGCGGCCGAGATCACCTTCGTCAATCAAGCAGACGGCTATCGCGGGCTCATGTGGATCGATGCCGAGGGGACGCCCGTCGACCACGCGGGGATCGATCAGGGGGAGACGGTGGTCGTGCCAACCTACGCGACGCATGCCTGGATGATCACGGACGGCCCTGGCAATTGCATCGAGATGGTCGTGGCCGAAGAAGGAGACACGACGTTCGAGATCACCGCGCCGGGGTCCGTTTCCAGCCCTGAGAACGACTGAGCCCCCAACGCTTACCCCTGTTCTGCGGGCCCGGCTTTTCGTCGCCGGTTGTGCGCGCGTCTGTCTGTGCGCGCGCCAACCCTGGCCGCGCCGTGTTTTCGAATTGTCGCAAAGACCCTCTGTCGTAGGCAGCGGGCGGTTAGCCTGATATCACAGGCAATCCGGTGGCCGTCGAATCGGCGTTGCGGGGCTCAACGCCCGCATCAGCCCGTTCTTCGCCAGTCCGGATAGTGAAAGCTCCTGAAAGTAGACGGTTGATGCAGGACGCCTTGAGCGATTTTCCCTTACGCGACGAAGAAGGAGACATCCGTCCGGAGTTTCTGCACGCGGTCATCGACGCGCTTGAGACCGAAGACACGACCCTTGCGCGGGAACTGACCATCGACCTGCACGAAGCCGACCTCGCCGATCTGCTTCAAGTCTTGCGCCAAGACGACCGCGCCGCACTCATCGGTGCGCTCGGAGAAGACTTCAAGGCCGCGGCGCTGCCCGAGCTCGACGAGGCGGTGCGCGATCGGGTGCTCGAGGAGATGCCGCCGGAGCAGGTGGCCGAGGCTCTCCAAGAGCTCGATTCCGACGAAGCGGTATATCTGCTCGAAGATCTCGACCGGAAGGACCGCGAGGACATCCTTTCCAAGCTTCCGTATTTCGAGCGCATCGCTCTGCAGCGAAGCCTCGAATACCCGGAAGATTCCGCCGGCCGTATCATGCAGACGGATCTGATCGCCGTGCCGCCTTTCTGGTCCGTCGGTCAGACCATCGACTATATGCGCGAGGCGGACGACCTGCCTGAGCGCTTCTACGAGGTTTTTGTTGTCGATCCTGCCTATCATCTGATCGGCTGCGTCGCGCTCAACAAGATACTCCGGTCGAAGCGCCCGACGGAGATGGAAACCATCGTCGATGAGGAGATGCATCCGATACCGGTCTCCGTCGACCAGGAGGAGGTTGCCCGGCTGTTCGAGCGCTACAACCTGAATTCGGCGCCTGTGATCGACAAGGACGACCGGCTCGTGGGTGTCATTACAGCCGACGACATCGTCGAGGTGGTGCAGGAAGAGGCCTCGGAAGACATTCTGGCCATGGGCGGTGTCGGCGGCGAGTCCGTGGTCGACTCGGTGTGGGAGACGACCCGGCTCCGGTTCACTTGGCTCGTGGCCAATTTGCTGACGGCTATTGCCGCCTCGATCGTCATCAGCTTCTTCGAGGCGACGATCGAGCAGATGGTGGCGCTCGCCGTGCTCATGCCCATCGTGGCATCCATGGGCGGCAATGCGGGCACCCAGACCATGACGGTCGCGGTCCGTGCTCTCGCGACCCAAGATCTCGGACCGGCGAACGCGATGCGAATCGTAGGGCGCGAATGCGCCGTCGGCCTGCTCAACGGCGTGCTCTTCGCGGTCATCATGGCCCTGATCGCGTATTTCTGGTTCGGGAGCGACGGCCTTGGGCTCGTCATCGGTGTGGCGATGGTCGTCAATCTCTTCGCCGCCGCGCTTGCCGGCATTCTCATTCCGCTCGGCCTCGACGCCCTCGATCTCGATCCCGCCATTGCGTCCGGCGTGTTCGTGACGACGGTTACGGACGTTGTCGGATTCTTCGCCTTCCTTGGCCTTGCCGCTCTGTGGTTAGTTTAGGGGCGAGGGGGCTTCATGTTTTTCTATTTGGCGAAGGCGGTCTGGTTCGTCCTGCAGCCATCCACGTTCATTGCGCTTTTGGTCGGCTACGGCGCGATCCTGATCTGGACGGGCTGGGCGCGCTGGGGCCGGCGCTTCGTCACGATCGGAGCCGTTCTGCTGCTGGTGGTTGGCCTGTCGCCTCTGGGCAATGCGCTGATCCTGCCGCTTGAGAACCGCTTTCCGCGGGCTGATCTCGATCAACCGCCTGCACCTGCCGGTCTCATCATTCTAGGGGGTGCCGAGAACCGGCTTGTCGGCAGCGCCCGGAAGGCGCCAACCTTGAACGAGGCGGGCGAGCGGCTGCTGGAAGGAGCCATTCTCGCGTTGCGGTTCCCCAATGCCAAGGTTGCGTTCTCCGGCGGCGATGCTGGCATCCTCTACAAATCCGACAGCGAGGCGCAAGGCGCAGCGGATATTCTCACCGATCTCGGTGTTGAAAGAGGGCGCCTCGTGCTGGAGTCGAATGCACGCGACACTTATGAGAACGCGGGTTTTCTGCGGACGGAACTGGCCCGGGGTGGAGCCTTCAGCGAGGGGACGCGCTGGCTGCTGATTACGTCGGCGTACCACATGCCAAGGTCGATCGGCGCTTTCCGCCAGGCCGGGTTCGATGTGGAGCCCTGGCCGGTCGATTACAGGACGCGTGGGCCCGAGGACTTTTCAAAGCCGTTCGACAAGGTGTCGGAGGGCTTGAGGCGGGTCGACACGGCGACCCGCGAATGGGTGGGGCTTCTGGCCTACTGGGCGACAGGGCGCACTAATGCGCTGTTCCCAGCACCAGATCGGACTGGGGACAGTCGGGACTGACGCAGGAAAGCGTCCCTGTGTCGAGCCATGTCTTGAGATAGGTGGCCGCGCGCAGCTCCGCCTCGTCGGGCCCGCCGAAGGTCGCGACCATCTCGCAGAGAACGCCGAAGCGCACGCCTTTCGTAGCTTCGGCCCACATCATCGCCTCTTCGGGACAGAGCGGCCTGAAGCGCGAGGTGAGATCCTGCCGCCAGACGAGAATGTGTTGGGCTTCCGCGAGCTGCTCGGGTGAGGGCGGTGTGGCGTGGTCGTTGAGCGCCATCCAAATGTCAGCCGCATTCGTCTTGAACCGTAGACGCTGTGCGGTCTGATGCGGTGTGAAGACCAGCTCCGCCCAATCCTCGGGCGGGATCGCCGCAAGTTCGTCTACTGACACGGGCACGGCATCGGGACCATCGAAGGCATCGGCAAGAGCCTTCTCGAGCGCTGCGAGTTCCGCGACCTCTCTGTGTTCTGAAAAGGGTGCGGTCGTCCGCGCAAACTGCGGCAGGTAACGGCCGAACCAGCGTGCATTGCGCTTGTCCGACGGGTGGGCGGCGATATAGGCCTTGGCGAGGTCCGAGAACGCTTCGTCGCCGACATAGGTGTGGGTGAGTTCGTAGTCCTTGCCGAGGATTTCCGCGAGCCGCAGCACATAGGCATTGCGATAAACGCCAAACAGTGCGCTCCGATCTTCGGTGGCGCTGTCATTGATGTCGTTCAGTACCGCGCTGTCGCCCGAAACGATGCCGGCTTGAAATCTTGCTTGCAGGTCTTTGAGACTGGTCATGGCGATGCCGTCACTCAGATGCCGTCATTCGGCGGCGACAACCTGTTTGCTTTCGGCCACCTCGTCGAAAATCTTGCGGGCGGTGTCGAGTTCGGCGACCACCTCCGCCAACGGAGGGATGTTGTCGTCCCGTTCGATCATGGTCGACACCGGACCGAAATGAGAAACCGTCTCGCGGTAGAAGTCCCAGACTTCGTCGCAAACGGGATGGTCGTGTGTGTCCACGATATGATCGCCTTCATGGCTATGACCGGCGAGATGGAACTGAACGACGCGATCGCGCGGGACGCCATGCAGGAAGTCGCGCGTTGAGAAGCCGTGATTGCAGGCGCTGACATAGACGTTGTTGACGTCAAAGAGCAGCCAGCAATCGGCCCGGCGTGCGACCTCGCTCACGAACTCACATTCGCTCATCTCGGACTCGGCGAAGGTCACGTAGCTCGAGACGTTTTCCAGCGTCAGCCGGCGGCCCAGGAAGTCCTGCACGCGGCTGACCCTGTCGACCACATGATCCAAGGCTTCGTTCGTATACGGAATTGGCAGGAGGTCGTGCAGGTTGACGCCATGGACGCCGGTCCAGCACAGGTGATCGGAAATCCATTTCGGCTCGACACGGTCGGCGAGTGTCTTGAGTTCCGTCAGATAGTCCATGTCGAGCGGCGCGGTGGACGCGATCGACAGCGATACGCCGTGCATCACGATCGGGTAGCGCTCGCGAATCTGGTCCAGGATACGCAGCGGCTTTCCGCCGGGGACCATGTAATTCTCGGAGATGACCTCGAACCAGTCGACATGGGGACTGCCGGACAGAATCTCGTCGTAGTGCTCGGGGCGCAGCCCGAGTCCAAAGCCGAGATAAGGTGGTTTTTGGTCGGGCAAAGCGATCTCCAATGTCAGCAACACCGCAACTGTACGCAGGGTCGAAGCCGGCCGCAAACGCGGCCGGCTTCCGGGGTGGCGGGACTAGCTCTTGAACTCACCGCCCGCTTCGGCGCACTCGGTATCCGTCATCACGACGAAGCCCTTGCCCTTACAGGCATTGTGGCCCTTGCAGGCGCTCGACGCGGTCTTGCAGGCGCTCTGGCCCTTGCATGCGTTCACGCCGAAGCACTTGCCGGTCTCGCCGCCCGCAGCCACCGCGGACGTGGCAAGCGTCCCAGACACGAGCAGTGCAGCAGCGGTAAGGGCGATCTTGGCCCCGGATTTCTGGTTCATCTTCATCGGTACTCTCCTATGTGTGGGTGTTCCCAGTTTCTGGCGCCGAACGCCATGGTGAAACGGTAGCGCCGAAACCCGCGGCGGATGCGTCACACCTCTTCAAAGCGTTGTGACTTGCTTCACGCTGGCGTGATTTCGTTTCCCGCTCGTCGGTGTTGGATCGCAGAGATGTGTTGAGCAGCTGAGGAGACAAACCCGGCACTCGATAAATCGCGCCCGGGCGAACGCGGAGACTTCACCGCGCGCGGCGACGCGCTATCATCGGGTTGCTCGGGGAGGTCTTGATGAGTTTCAGAGATGTCATTGTCTATGTCGACGGGACGGACGCGTCCAAAGCGCGCGATCGCTTGGCGATTGGATTCGCCAAGGCGCAAGAAGCCCATCTCGTGGCGGTTGCCCTCGCGCCGCAGGCCATAATGCCGCTCTACGGCGCGGACGTGACCTTCGCGGATATGAGCGGCGTGCTCGATGGCGTCAAGGCGCAAGGCGAGGAAGCGCTCGCGCGTTTTCGAACCGCGGCGGAGGCGGCCGGCGTCTCCTACGAAGTCCGGCTCATGCATGGGACGAGTGACGAGTTCCCGCACGACTTCGCCGCCGCCGCGCGCCTGACCGATCTCGCGATCCTCGGACAGCCCAGGGACGGCGACCCGCTGATCGGCCAATATGCGCTGGTCGAACGCTGCCTGTTCGCCTCCGGCCGGCCCGTGCTCATCGTCCCGGCGGCCCCCGACGACGGCGTCGGCGTCGAAACCGTTGTTGCGGCCTGGGACGGCAGCGCCGAGGCGGCGCGCGCGTTCGGCGATGCCCGCTCGTTTCTCAAGGCCGCGAAAAGGGTTGTGCTGCTGGCTGGGCTGGATGAGGCCAGACCCCGGGACGACGGCCTTTCGGTGGAGAGCATGGTTGCGCATCTCGCCCGTCATGGCATCGAGGCGGAGCCGGTCACGGTGTCGATGCGTGAAGGCGGGGACGTGGGCCGGCTCCTGCTCTCGCGGGCAAAAGAGTTGCGCGCCGACATGATCGTCATGGGGGCGTTCCATCATTCCAAATGGCGGGAATTCATTCTCGGGGGCGTCACGCTGACCATGCTCGAAGAGGCGACCATTCCCCTCTTCATGTCGCACTAGGCGGCTTGGATTCCATGACGGTTCACCTGGTGAAGCTCTGCGTCGGTATAGAAAGGCTCCAGGATCTGCGCCTTTGGCAGGCTAAGCGCTTGGACGATCTGACGCGGGCAGGGCAGCTGCCGGAGTTGTGTCACAAGACCAAGCAGATGCCGCGCCGGAAGGACGAGGTTTTGGATGGCGGTTCGCTCTACTGGGTCATCAAGGGGTACGTCTCGGCGCGTCAGCGCATCGTCGATTTGAAAGAGACCGTGCGGGAGGACGGCTCTCCCTGCTGCGGTATCGTGCTTGATCCCGCGATCGTCGAGACCCGGCCCAATCCGCGCCGTCCGTTTCAGGGGTGGCGTTACCTGGAGCCCGACGAGGCGCCGCCGGACCTCGCGGCGGCGGACGACTCGATTGCCGACATGCCGCCGGGTATGCGCGAGGAGCTCCGCGCCTTACGGCTGATCGATTGAGGCCGTTACGCTTCCGGCGTGACCGGCACGTTGTCGATGAGGCGGGTCTTGCCGAGGAAGGCCGCGACCAGGATCCGTCCTGAAGACACGGTCCCCGACAGAGGCACGAGCGTCTCAGGATCGCGCGCCTCCAGGTAATCGACTTGGAACCCAGCCGCCTCCAGGGCGGCGCGGGCGGTTTCCAAGGCGCGCTCCGAGGAGACTCCGGCCGACATCTCATGGGCCGCCTGCTGGATCGCGGCATGCAGCAAGGGCGCCGTCTCGCGCTCGGCGGCCGAGAGGTAAGCGTTGCGCGAAGACAGCGCGAGGCCGTCGCTCTCGCGCACGATGGCCCCGCCGACAATCTCCACCGGGATGTTCAAGTCCCGCACCAGACGCTTGATGACGAGCAGCTGCTGATAGTCTTTCTCGCCGAAGATCGCGATATCAGGGCCGCATTGGAGAAGGAGCTTGGCGACGACGGTCGCGACCCCGTCGAAATGGTCGGGGCGGCTCGCGCCGCACAGGCTGTCGGTAAGCCCCGCCACATGAATGGTGGTCGCAAAGCCGTCGGGATACATCTCACGCCCATTCGGCGCGAAGAGAAGCTGCGCGCCGGCTGCGGCCAGAAGTTTGGCGTCTCGGGCCTCGCCGCGCGGATAAGCCTCGAAGTCCTCGCTGGGCCCGAACTGCAGCGGGTTGACGAAGATCGACGAGACAGTGTGATCGGCCAGCTCGCATGCCTGCCGCACCAGGGACATGTGCCCGTCGTGAATCGCGCCCATGGTGGGCACCATGGCCACCGTCTCGCCCTTCGCGCGCCAGCCGGCGACTCTCGCCCGCAGGTCGGCGACGGTTCTGACGATCTCGATCTCGGTGGTCATCGGAGCCTTTCGGTCGTTGGCGGCATCTTGAAGGGGCCGGACCATAACGCCTCGCCGCGATGGCCTGAAACCCCTAAGTTGGGGGGCATGAATGCGCCAACCGCTGCCTTGGGCTCAACGGTGCCGGATACGGGCGACAGTCTTTGCCGGGCGGGCTTGAGTGCGGCTCTGCTCGCCGATGAAGACGCCCTGGTAACGGCCCTGATCCAGGCTGCGCGATTCGATACCGACGACCGCCAGAGAATCGCGCGCGTTGCCACCAAGCTTGTGGAAGCGGCGCGGGAAGGGCGGCACGCCCAAGGCGGCATCGACTCCTTCCTCGCTGAGTACGCGCTTTCCAGCGAGGAAGGCGTGCTGCTCCTGTGTCTGGCGGAAGCGCTCTTGCGCATTCCCGATAGCGCCACCGCGGACCGGCTCATCGCCGGCACGATCGGCTCGGGTGATTGGGCGAAGCATCTAGGGCACTCCGACTCGGTCCTCGTGAACGCGTCCACCTGGGGACTGATGCTGACCGGGCACCTCCTCGATTGGGGTGGGGACAAGAGCGGCGATCTTGGCGCCCGCGTCCAGCGGCTTGTCGCGCGCAGCGGCGAACCGGTGATCCGCGAGGCGGTACGCCGCGCGATGCGGATCCTCGGCAAGCAATTCGTGCTGGGCGAGACGATCCAAGGCGCCTTGGACAACGCTGGGCCCGACATGCGGGCTGGTTACCGGTTCTCCTTCGACATGCTGGGCGAGGGAGCCCGTACGGCCGAAGACGCCGAGCGCTATGGCGGGCGCTACACAGAGGCGGCGTCTGCCATCGAGCTGCATGCGGGCGCACCGGAAGCGTGGACGGACGAGATCTTGCACGCGCGGTCCGGCCTGTCGGTCAAACTCTCGGCGCTGCATCCGCGCTATGTGGCTTCGCAAGAAGCGCGGCTTCGCCAAGAACTCGTTCCACGCGTCCGCGAGCTCGCTTTGCAGATGCGCGATGCCTGGCTGCCCCTCACGGTCGACGCCGAGGAAGCGGAGCGTCTCGATCTGTCGCTCTCGATCATGGAGCCGTTGTTTGCGGACCCGTCGCTTTCGAACTGGAACGGTCTGGGACTTGCGGTGCAGGCCTATTCGAAGCGCGCCCTACCGCTGATCGCCTGGCTTGCGGGCGTCGCCGAGAAGACCGGGCGCCGCATTCCCGTGCGTCTCGTAAAGGGCGCCTACTGGGACAGCGAGATCAAATGGGCCCAAGAAGCCGGGCTCGCGGGCTATCCCGTGTTCACGCGCAAGGTCAACACGGACGTGGCCTATCTTGCCGCGGCCCGTGCGCTTCTCGCGCGCCCCGATTGTTTCTATCCGCAATTCGCGACCCACAACGCCCACACCATCGCCGCCGTCGCCGACCTGGCGGGCGATGCGCCATACGAGTTCCAACGGCTCTTCGGCATGGGTGCGCCGGTCTATCGACACGTGGTCGAGTCGTTGCAGACGCCGTGCCGCATCTATGCGCCCGTCGGCGGCCATCGAGACCTGCTTGCGTATCTGGTACGGCGGCTTCTCGAGAACGGCGCCAATACGTCGTTCGTGCATCGTCTGGCGGACGACGAGGCCCCGATCCCGGCGATTATCGCCGACCCGGTAGAAAAGGCGGCACGGCTGCCTCAGAAAGCCAATCCCGCCATTCCCGTGCCGCCCGATCTTTATGGCAGCGCGCGGCGGAACAGTCTCGGATTACCCCTATGGGACGACGCCACCCGCGTGCCGCTCCTGGCCGCGATGGTGGAGGTTCTCGAGGCGCCCGCAAGCGCTGCGCCCATCGTGGCGGGACAGGAGATCGACACCGCCAACAGGATGAACATCGTCTCGCCCCACGACCATCGGGTGCTCGTCGGGGCATGCGCGCTTGGCGACGAGAAGACCGTCGACGCCGCGCTCGATGCCGCCAAGGGCGCTGCTTACGAGTGGGACGAACGGGGCGGTGCCACCCGCGCGGTGATTCTCGAGCGCGCGGCGGACTTGTTCGAGGCGGCGCGGCCCAGGCTGCTGGCGCTTCTCGTGCGCGAGGCGGGAAAGACTCTCGCGAACGCACAGAGCGATCTGCGGGAGGCCGTCGACTTCCTGCGCTACTACGCTGCGGAAGCGCGCGCGAAGTTCGAGACGCCGGTGACGCTGAAGGGTCCGACCGGCGAAAGCAACAAGATGTCGCGACATGGGCGGGGTGTCTTCGCCGCGATCTCGCCATGGAACTTCCCGCTTGCGATTTTCACCGGCCAGGTCGCCGGCGCGCTCGCCGCCGGCAACGCGGTCGTGGCCAAGCCCGCCGAGCAGACGCCCCTGATTGCCGCCGCCGCCACGCGCCTGCTGCATGAGGCGGGCGTGCCCGGCGACGTACTGCATGTTTTGCCGGGGCCTGGTGAGACCATCGGTGCCGCACTCGTCGCCGACGAGCGTGTGGATGGCGTTGTCTTCACGGGCGGGACCGACACGGGCAAGGCCATTGCGCGAGCCTTGGCGGCGCGGCCGGGCCCCATTCCGAAGTTGATCGCCGAGACCGGCGGGCTCAACGCGATGATCGTCGATTCTTCCGCGCTCCCCGAACAGGTGGTGGACGATGTCTTGCGCTCGGCTTTCGACAGTGCGGGGCAACGATGCTCGGCCCTACGCGTCCTGTTCCTCCAGTCGGAAATCGCGGACCCGGTCATCGAGATGATCGTCGGCGCAGCTAAAGAACTGACCCTCGGCGATCCCCTCGATTACGCGACCGATATCGGTCCGGTGATTGACGCCGACGCGAAAGCGGTGCTCGAGGCGCATAAGGAGAAGATGCGTTCGGAGGCGCGCGTGCTGTTTGATCCGCAAGTGGACGCAGCGCCCACTCACGGCACCTTCGTTGCACCCGCGATCTTCGAAATCTCGGAGATCGGCGTCCTGGAGCGCGAGGTTTTCGGGCCGATCCTTCACGTCGTGCGGTTCGACGGGAACCGGCTGGCCGAGGTCTGCGCGGCGATCAACGCCACGGGTTATGGGCTCACACTTGGCTTGCACAGCCGTATCAAGGCGACCGCGGATTTCGTTGCGGCACAGGTGCGGGTTGGCAATTTCTACGTCAACCGGAACCAGATCGGCGCCGTCGTGGCCGTGCAGCCCTTCGGGGGCGAAGGTCTCTCGGGAACAGGCCCGAAGGCAGGAGGGCCGCACTATCTGGAGGCCTTTGCGGTGGAGCGCGTGCGGACCACCAACCTGACGGCGGCGGGCGGCAATGCGAGCCTCCTCGCGGCGGGGGGCGACGACAGCTGATCCCCGTCCGGCATTGAGAATGCGGCAGAAAATGACCATTTATAGCGGTGTGTATTCTAGCGGACATTAAACGGCATCCCGGAGCAGACGGATGAACGACCCGAAGACCCCGTCGTCCAAGACTTCTTCACCGACGGCCCCATCCCGGGCCGCTGCGGGCGATGTCGTGCGCGCACCCTCGTCGTCGGCGGAGGTCGATGCCTTTCTGAGCAAGGTTCAAAGCCTGCAGCCGAGCGCCGCCGGCTCGGGCCGGCTGATCTTCGCCATGGACGCGACCATGAGCCGGCAGCCGACTTGGGATCTGGCTCTGGGCCTCCAGAGCGAGATGTTCGACGCGGTCAAACAAGTCGGCGGTCTCGATGTGCAGCTGATGTACTTCCGGGGCTTCGGCGAGTGCCGGTCCAGCAAATGGGTGCGCGACCCCGACGCGCTCGCCCGCCTGATGCGTCAAGTGCACTGCGAAGGCGGACATACGCAAATCCGTAAAGTGCTCTCTCACGCCCGGAACGAAACGGGCCGCCAGACCGTCAACGCGCTGGTCTATGTGGGCGACTGCATGGAGGAAAGCGTCGACGAGCTATGTCAGCTCGCCGGCGAACTCGGTCTCATCGGGGTGCCTGTGTTCGTGTTCCAGGAGGGGCGGGATGCCCGGGCCGAAAAGGCGTTCAAAGAGATCGCGCGGTTGTCGCGTGGCGCCTATTGCCGCTTCGACGCAGGGTCGGCGGCACAGTTGCGCGCCCTGCTGAAGGCCGTGGCGGTCTATGCCTCGGGCGGCCGCAAGGCGCTCGAAAATGCCAAGAGCGGCGCCGCGACTCTTCTGCTCGAACAGCTGCGGTAGGCTGGCGCGGCATGGTCTATTTTTTCCTCGGATGCGCGTTACTCGTGGCGCTGTTGCTGCTCGGGCGGCTGATCGTCAGGGCCAACCCGACACAGCTTGCCGGGACGATGCGGAAAGTCGGTGCGGTCGCGTTGTTTGGTGTGGCTGGCTTTCTCGCCCTGCGTGGCGCCATGCCGCTTGCGATCCCGCTTGCGGCGTTCGCTCTGAGCCTTGTTGCCGGAGGCGGCGGTCTCGGCGGATTTGGCGGCTCGGGCGAGAAGTCGAAAGGACAAACCTCGCACGTCCAGACGGAGCGGCTGGAAATGGAGCTGGATCACGACACCGGCTACATGGACGGCAAGTGTTTGGAGGGCAGGTTCGCGGGCCGCGCGCTATCGTCCTTAAGCGAACGGGAGGCGCTCGAGCTCTACGCCCGTTTCGAGGCCGATGGGCTCAAAGAAGCCGCGCTGATGGAAGCCTATCTCGACTGGCGCGTGCCGGACTGGCGGCACAAGGCGGAGGCGTCGAGCGCCGGTGCGGGGACCGGCGGGTTCTCCAAGGGACGCATGAGCGTCGAGGAAGCCCGTGCCGTGCTCGAAGTCGCGCCCGATGCCTCGGAAGAGGACATCCGGCAGGCGCATCGCCGGCTGATGATGAAGCTGCACCCCGACCAGGGCGGATCGACCTATCTCGCTGCCCGCATCAATGAAGCGAAGGACGTGCTGATCGGCCGCTAGGCCGGGATCGGCGCGCGGCTACTCGGCGGCAAGGGCGATGCAGTCGAGCCGCATGCGCTTCAACGCTTCGCAGGTATTGCGCGCGTCGGTCTTGGAAAAGCCGGCAAAACGGGCCCGGTACCATTCACGATTGTCTTTTTCGAAGGTCGCCGTGAAGGGCAGGTGCCCATCGAGCAATTGCGGCGCGCGCTGACGCACCATCCCGAGACGGTTTTGGGCATCGGCAGGTGAGGTGTAGGACCCAACTTGAACGTGATAATTGCCCATTCGGTTGGTTGAGGCGGCGCTCGGCGCCGACAGCCGGTTCGGCGCGATCGTCGGTGCAAGGCTTGCCTGCACGATGGGGCGTTGCTGTGCCGGCTGCGCAATCGCGGGCTGAGCCGCGGCGCCTTGAGCCACGACCGGCCTTGCGACGGCCGGCTGAGCCACGGCGGGACGGCCAGGGGGCGTATTGGATGCAACAGGGACGGCGGCGCTTGCCAGAGAGAATACTGGTTTGCGCGAAGGCGGCGGCGGTGTCGGCATGCCCAGGAGCGAGGCGATGAAATTCCTCGATGTCGGTTTCTTCGACGAAGCTTTCGACCAATGCTTGTCGAGCAAAGATGCCATGGCGGCATTGCGCAGGGTGCTGGTCCGGCCTCCGAGCACCACACCGACCAGGTGCTTGTCGCCACGTTCGACCGCGGCCGTCAGGTTGAACCCGCTGGCCCGCGTATAGCCCGTTTTGATGCCGGTCGTTCCCTTGTAGGTGAAGAGCAGGCGATTGTGGTTCCGGTATTTGCGGCCCTTGTAGTCGAAGTACTTGGTCTCGAAGACGCCGTAGTACTCCGGGTAGTCCTGCATAATGTGCATCGCTAGGATCGCCTGGTCCCGCGCCGTGGTCAGCTGCTCGTTGTTGGGAAGGCCGGAGGCGTTGCGGTATGTCGTGTTCTTCATGCCGAGATTGCGCGCCGTTTGGGTCATGATGCGCGCGAAATTCTCTTCGGTGCCGCCCACGTTCTCTGCGACGACGGCGGCGGCATCGTTGGCCGATTTGGTCACCAGCGCCTTGATGGCGTCCTTCACGGCGATGGTGGAACCGGGCTTCAGATAGAGCTTGGTCGGCGACTGGCTGGCAGCGTGCTTCGACACCTTCAACGGGGTGTCGGGCGTGAAGCGTCCCGCGCGCATGTAGGCGAACAGGACGTACAGCGTCATGATCTTCGTGAGCGAGGCCGGAGAGCGCAAAACGTCGGCGGACTGGGAATACAAGACGTTGTTGGTATTGGCGTCGACGATGATCGCGGCTTTCACCCGGTTGTCGGCGAAGGCCTCGCTGACATGTGTCAACGTGACGCCGAGCGTGAGCGCGACCGCCAAACCTATGCGCGCCGTGTGACGTAGACATGCCGAAGGCCGGCGGATCCACGATCCACGCGGCTCGGCCCTAAACTTTCGCTGTGAGAACACTTTGGCTTACGCCTTTCCCCGTTTGTCACGCCGACCCCAGGCGCTTCTGCGCGTCCCTCTGAGGCGGTTGCGGACCCGTCTGCGGCGTTGCAACGCCGACAAGCGGACAGGCTAGAAGTCGTCGATTGCCAAAGCGTTAAGGGCTCTGCCGAGCCTAGAACGCCACAATGTTGTGCACTGCAAAATGAAGGTTGACGTTTTTTGTGCAATGCATATATTTGTGTTCGCGTTCGCAGCATTTTTCCCACCCTAAACTTGTGTAGAGGGCCCGATGATCAAAGGTTTTGAAGAGTTTCAGAAAGTTGGCAAAGACGGTTTTGACGCCTATGTCCGCTCGTTCGGCGAGATGAACAAGGGCTTCCAGGCCATTGCCGCTGAGTTCACCGACTATTCCAAGAAGGCATTCGAAGATTCGACCAAGGCTTTCGAGCAGCTCGCCGGCGCCAAGTCGATCGAGCAGGCTATCGAGATTCAGTCGCAGTTCGCGAAGAAGGCCTATGACGGCTACATGGCCGAGATGTCGAAGATCGGCGAAATGTAATTTCTGTAAGCAAACCGCGTCACATTTGCATTTTCACCCCGCACCGAATTGCTGCCGTCGCTCCGATCACGTTAGAATGATGTTGAGAGGGTTTTCGGACCCAGCAAGGCGCTCCGCCTTGGAACTGGCGCGGCGCGCTCCCACATTAGGGACGACGAGTGAAGGCTAACGATGGCGCGCAAGGACGATCCGCGCCGGGATGACGACTCCGGCACCCAGATTGTTACGAAGGTACGGCCCAAGACCAAGCGGCCGAGCCTCTACAAGGTGTTGCTGCTCAACGACGATTACACGCCGATGGATTTCGTCGTGTACATCCTGGAGCGGTTTTTCAACAAAGCGCCGGAGGAAGCGACCCGGATCATGCTGCACGTCCACCAAAAGGGCGTCGGCATCTGTGGGGTCTACACTTACGAGGTTGCCGAGACTAAGGTAGCTCAGGTCACCAGCTTTGCCCGTCAGCACGAGCATCCGCTTCAATGCACGATGGAGAAAGAGTAGGAATTCCGTGGCTTCTTTTTCGACCAGTTTAGAGCAGGCTCTGCGGCGCGCGCTTCAATATGCGAACGAGCGCAGCCACGAGTATGCGACGCTGGAGCATCTGCTCCTGTCGCTCCTGGACGACCGCGACGCGGCCGCCGTCATGCGTGCCTGCGATGTCGATCTCGATCTGCTGCGGGAAAAACTGACCGGCTATATCGACAATGAGCTGTCGGGCCTCGTCCTCGACAACCATGGCGACGCTCAGCCGACCGCCGGCTTCCAGCGCGTGATTCACCGCGCGGTGGCCCATGTGCAGTCGAGCGGCCGCGAGGAGGTGACCGGCGCCAACGTTCTGGTCGCGATCTTTGCGGAGCGGGAGAGCCACGCGGCGTTCTTCCTGCAAGAGCAGCACATGACCCGGTTCGACGCGGTGAACTACATCAGCCACGGGATCGCCAAGCGCGGCGGGATGTCCGATGCGCGGCCCGTGCGCGGCATCGACGACGATGCGGCCACCGTGGAAGGCGGCGACGACAAGAAGCGCGGCGCCGACGCGCTTGAGGTCTACTGCATCAACCTGAACCAGAAGGCCCGTACCGGGCGGATCGACCCGCTCATCGGCCGCGAGGCCGAGGTCCAGCGTACGATCCAGGTGCTGTGCCGCCGCCAGAAGAACAACCCGCTTTTCGTGGGCGACCCGGGCGTGGGCAAGACCGCCATCGCGGAAGGTCTCGCGCGGCGGATCGTCATGGCCGACGTGCCGGAAGTCCTGTCCGACGCTACCATCTTCCAGCTGGATATGGGCGCGCTGCTGGCGGGCACGCGCTATCGCGGCGATTTCGAAGAGCGCTTGAAGGCGGTGATGCGGGAGATCGAGAATTTCCCCGGCGCCGTCATGTTCATCGACGAGATCCACACGGTGATTGGCGCGGGCGCGACCTCGGGCGGCGCCATGGATGCGTCGAACCTTTTGAAGCCGGCACTGCAATCGGGCTCGCTGCGCTGCATCGGCTCGACCACGTACAAGGAATACCGCCAGCACTTCGAGAAGGACCGGGCGCTCGTGCGCCGGTTCCAGAAGATCGACGTGAAGGAGCCGTCCGTGCCCGACACGATCGAAATTCTGAAGGGCCTCAAGCCCTACTTCGAAGACTTCCATCGCATTCGCTACACGAACCAGGCGATCAAGTCCGCGGTGGAGCTGTCGGCGAAGTACATCCACGACCGCAAGCTGCCCGACAAGGCGATCGACGTGATCGACGAGACGGGCGCCTCGCAGATGCTCGTGCCCCAGCGGCAGC
>JARRPE010000006.1:0-15753 GCA_037383205.1 Methyloceanibacter sp. | reverse complement strand
ATGACCAGCCTTGAAGGCAATTTCAATCAGACGGACGCCAGCAACAACCGCTCCTCCGGTCGGTTCTACGTGCTTCGGCCCGGAAAGATCCGCTTCGACTATGCGCCGCCGAGCCCCTTGCGCATTGTCGCCGACGGCTACTCGCTCGGCATCCAGGACAAGAGCCTGAAAACGGTCGAGAAGTACCCCATCAAATCGACCCCGTTCCGGCTGCTGCTGGCGGACACGGTCGACCTCGGCCGTGACGCCAAGATTGTCGGGGTCGAGCGGGACAACGGAAGCCTCGCGATCACGCTCGAGGACCGCAAGGGCACAGCCGGACATATTCGCCTTCTGTTCAAGTCCGGGAGCGCGCTCGAGCTGCAGGAATGGACGATCACGGACGCGCAAGGCCTGACCACACGCGTCACGGTGGACAGCCTCGTGCGGGGACGCAAGAAATCGCCCAGCTTCTTCAGGATCAAGGAAGAGAGTAACCCGTTCAGAATGGGCGGCTGAATCAAATACTTACAAGCCCCGCCTCAACGTCTTTACTCATTATTAAGTTTTTCGCATGGGAACCCTTGAAGTCGCTCCTGGTACTGCATATCTCTCCGAGAGAAGCGGATCACATCGCTTTTCATCGGTAGTGCCCCCCGTCTAGCCGAAGATGTGATCTGCTCGAGCCGGCTTCCCTCCCGGCTCGCGCGAAGAACGCGCTTAGGCGTCCAACCCCGCGCAGCGGTTGGACGCCTTTTTCTTTGCCAGGCCCTCTTTCCGACCGGCGATCCCCAGAAAACAGCGCGCCAGACCGCTGTCGCCATTGCGCTAGGGGCGGCAACGAACTAGCAAGCGTGATCATGCGGTTCAGACTGGCTACGTGGAATATCAACTCGGTTCGGCTTCGCATCGATCTCGTAGAGCGTTTCGTGCGTGCGGAAAAGCCCGACGTGCTGTGTCTCCAAGAGATCAAATGTCAGGAGGACCAGTTTCCGCGTGCCGCCTTCGACGCGATGGGCTTCCCCCATATCGCCGTGACCGGCCAGAAGGGCTATCACGGCGTGGCGACGGTCTCGAAAATCCCCCTCAAGAAGATTGACCGCATGGATCTGTGCGGCGACGGCCATGCCCGTCATGTCTCGGTCGTCCTGGACGACGGGCTGATAGGGCATAAGCCTCTGATTTTGCACAATTTCTATGTGCCCGCTGGCGGCGATGTTCCCGATCCCGTGGCCAACGATAAATTTCAGCACAAGCTCGATTTTCTCGACGCCATGACCGCCTGGTCGGGGGGGCACCGGACGAAGGCCAAGAACCGCATGATCCTGGTGGGCGACTTGAACGTGGCGCCGCTGCCGACGGACGTCTGGTCCCACAAGCAGCTTCTGAAGGTCGTCAGCCACACGCCACCCGAGACCGAGCGGATGGCGCGGGCGCTTGCAGCGCACGACTGGGTCGATGTAATGCGCCGGCACGTGCCGCCCGAGGAATCACTCTTCACGTGGTGGAGCTATCGCAACAGGGACTGGCGCGTCTCCAACCGGGGGCGGCGCCTCGACCATATCTGGACGACCCCCGCCCTCGAAGGCGCGGCTGTCGCCATGCGCGTGTTTCAAGAGACGCGCGACTGGGAGCGCACCTCGGACCATGTCCCGGTGATCTCCGATTTCGAACTCGGTTGAGGCGGCCGAAAACGGCCCAACTCGCAATGTTAGGGAACGAGCTTGTAGCCGCCGGTCTCCGTGATCAGCAGTTCGGCCTGGGACGGATCCTTCTCGATCTTCTGACGGAGGCGATAGATGTGGGTCTCGAGCGTGTGGGTCGTGACCCCGGCGTTGTAGCCCCAGACTTCGTGCAGCAGGACATCGCGCGTCACCACCCGTTCACCGGCACGGTAAAGATACTTCAGAATCGAGGTCTCTTTTTCGGTCAGCCGGATCTTCTTGCCGCCGTCGGCCTCCAGTAGCAGCTTCGACGCGGGCTTGAACGTGTATGGCCCGATGGTGAAGACCGCGTCCTCGCTCTGCTCGTGCTGCCGGAGCTGCGCGCGGATGCGCGCCAGCAGAACGCCCAACCGGAACGGCTTGGTGACGTAGTCGTTCGCCCCAGATTCGAGGCCAAGGATGGTGTCGGCGTCGGAGCTCTGGCCCGTCAGCATGATGATCGGGCCTTTGAAGCCGCCACGCCGCAAGAGCTTGCAAGCCTCGCGTCCGTCGAGATCGGGCAACCCCACGTCCAGCAAGACGAGATCCACATGGCCGTTACGTGCAAGCTTTAGTCCATCCTGCGCCGTCGAGGCGAGCTCGGTTTCAAACTCCTCGTGAAGCGACAGCTGCTCGCTCAAGGACTCGCGCAACTCATCGTCGTCATCGATGATGAGGATCTTGCGCGCGTTGCTCATGGGGCGGTCCTTCCCAACGGAATGTTGCCAAGAGTTTGTTGCTGATCGCCAGCAGGAAAGTTTCTAGGTACTCGTTCATAAGGGGGGCGCAGCAAAGCTACAAGTATATCGATACGCGTGCGGATTGGCGAATGGAGGCCCCGTGGACGTGAAACGGCTAAAGCCCATCATCGTGCGCCGCGCGCCTGGCCGCCCGGCGGAGGCGCGGGTACAGCTGGCCCACGGCGTGAGGCCGGCAGCCCTGGGCCGGGGCGGCATCAAGGCGCTGAAACGTGAAGGCGACGGCGGTACGCCGACCGGGCCTTTGCCCGTGCGCCGCGTCTTCTACAGAGCCGACCGGCTGGTGCGCCCGCGCACCGCGTTCCCTCTCCGCGCGATTGGACCGCGCGACGGCTGGTGCGACGATCCTTCGGACCGGAACTACAACCGGCATGTCCGCATCCCCTATGGTCAAAGCACCGAGTCGATGATGCGCGACGATGCGCTCTACGACATCGTGCTGGTTCTCGGCCACAACGACCGGCCGCGTGTCCGGGGCCGCGGGAGCGCGATCTTCTGCCACCTCGCCCGGCCCGGCTACACGCCGACCGAGGGCTGTATCGCCTTTTCGTTGCGGGACCTGCGGGCGGTGCTGGCGGAGCTGCGTCCGGGCGGCCGCTTCTTCGTGATGCCCTAGGCGCTTTCCTACTCGAGCAGAACGCGCGCGCCGAAGATGGCCGTTCCCACCCGGACATAGGTTGCCCCGAAGACGATCGCCGTTTCGAAATCGGCGCTCATTCCCATGCTGAGTTCCGAGAGGCCCAGTTCTTCCGCCAGCTTGGCCAGCAAGGCGAAATGCATGGCCGGCTCCTCATTCAACGGCGGAATGCACATCAGCCCCTCGATGGGCAAATTGAACGTCTCACGGCAGAGCTCGACGAATTCGGGAACCTCGTCCGGCGCCACGCCCGCCTTCTGCGGCTCCTCGCCCGTATTGACCTGGACGAAACAGCGCGGCCGCCTACCGGTGCGCTCCATCTCCTCGGCGAGAGCCCGCGCGAGTTTCGGCCGGTCCACGGTTTGGATGACGTCGAAGAGGGCGACGGCGTCCTTGACCTTGTTCGTCTGGAGCGGCCCGATGAGATGAAGTTCGATGCCGTCATGGAGGTCCTTCAAGGCGGGCCATTTCCGCAGCGCCTCCTGCACCCGGTTTTCGCCGAACACACGCTGTCCCGCCTCGATCGCGTCTTCGATCGCGGCAGCCGGCATCGTCTTGCTCACGGCGACCAGTTCGACGGCGCCGGCGGGACGGTCCGCGCCCTCGCAGGCAAGACGAATCTCCTCCCGAACGGCGTTCAGGCGGGCCGGAATTTCGGCGGCGGAATGGCTTTCTGAGTTCATGAGGGATCCTTGGCGCCCATCATTAGCGGCGTGGCCGCTCATGTCTAGCGGGGGCCCACCCTGCGGCAACGCGCGATATCAGCGCGCGCTTGACCCGGTTGGCGATTTGGTTTCGATTGCCGCGCAATCGAGAACCGAGTGGGGTCACTATGGCCGCGGACCGCTACGACGCGCCGGCACGTGAGAAGCATTGGCAGAAGGCCTGGGACGACAAGGGCCTGTTCGAGGCGCAGGAAGACGACGGGCGCCCGAAATACTACGTGCTCGAAATGTTTCCGTACCCGTCGGGCCGGATTCACATGGGCCACGTGCGCAACTACACGATGGGCGACGTGGTGGCGCGCTTCATGCGCGCGCGCGGCTACAACGTCTTGCACCCCATGGGCTGGGACGCGTTCGGCCTTCCGGCCGAGAACGCCGCCATCGAGCGCGGCGTCCATCCGGGCAAGTGGACCTACGACAATATCGCGACGATGCGCGATCAGCTGAAGAGCATGGGCCTGTCGCTCGATTGGTCGCGGGAGATCGCCACCTGCGATCTCGAATACTATCACCAGCAGCAGAAGCTCTTTCTCGACATGCTCGCGGCCGGCCTCGTGGACCGCAAGACGCGCAAAGTGAACTGGGACCCGGTGGACAACACCGTGCTGGCGAACGAGCAGGTCATCGACGGTCGCGGCTGGCGCTCTGGCGCGCTCGTGGAACAGCGCGAGCAGCCGGAATGGGTCTTCAAGATCACGGACTATGCGCAGGATCTGCTCGACGCGCTCGAGACGCTCGAGCGCTGGCCGGACAAGGTGCGCCTGATGCAGGCGAACTGGATCGGCCGGTCCGAGGGACTTCTCCTCACGTTCGAGACGATGCCGGGAAGCGGTCCGAAAGGCTTCGAGACCGTCGAGGTTTTCACCACGCGTCCCGATACGCTCTTCGGCGCATCCTTCGTGGCGATCGCGCCGGACCATGTGCTCGCGCAGGCGATCGCCGAGGCCAACGTGGATGCGCGCGCCTTCGTCGAGGAATGCCAACGGCACGGGACGAGCGCCGCGGAAATCGAGACGCAGGAGAAGAAGGGGTTCGACACCGGCGTGCGGGTCGCCCATCCGGTGATCGAGGGCGTCGAGCTGCCGGTCTATATCGCCAACTTCATTCTCATGGAGTACGGCACCGGCGCCATCTTCGGCTGTCCGGCACACGATCAGCGCGACCTGGAGTTCGCCCGCGCCTATGGCCTTCCGGTTCTGCCCGTCGTGCTGCCGGCGGGCGCGGACCCCAAGACCTTCGAAATCGGCGAAGAGGCCTATACGGGCGACGGGACGCTGTTCAATTCAGACTTCCTCGATGGCCTCGCCGTGGTCGACGCGAAGAACGCCATTGCCGACCGGTTGGAGGCCCGCGAAGTCGGCGGAGCGCCGCAAGGGGTACGCAAGACGCAATTCCGCTTGCGCGACTGGGGCATCTCCCGGCAGCGCTATTGGGGCTGCCCGATCCCCATGATCCATTGCGATGCTTGCGGTCTGGTGCCGGTCCCGGACAAGGACCTGCCCGTCAAGCTGCCCGAGGACGTGACCTTCGACGTACCGGGCAACCCGCTCGACCGGCATCCGACTTGGAAGAAGGTGACATGCCCGACATGCGGCGGGGCCGCGACGCGCGAGACCGACACGATGGATACGTTTGTGGATTCGTCCTGGTACTTCGCTCGCTTCTGTTCGCCGCGGGCCAACGTGCCGACGGACACGAACGCGGTCGGCTATTGGCTGCCGGTGGACCAGTATATCGGCGGGGTTGAGCACGCGATTTTGCACCTTCTCTATGCGCGCTTCTTCACGCGCGCCATGCACAAGACCGGACACGTGGCGCTCGACGAACCGTTCCAGGGCCTGTTCACCCAGGGCATGGTGACCCACGAGACCTACAAGGACGAGAATGGCAAATGGCTGTTCCCAGAGGACGTGGCGATGCGGGACGGAAAATCCGTACACGTCTCAACGGGTGCGCCGGTGACGGTCGGCGCGGTCGAATCGATGTCGAAGTCGAAGAAGAACGTCGTGGACCCCGACAGCATCATCGGGACCTACGGCGCCGACACGGCGCGGTGGTTCATGCTCTCCGATACCCCGCCCGAGCGCGACATCGAGTGGACCACGGGCGGCGTCGACGGCGCCCACCGTTTCCTGCAACGCATCTGGCGTCTCGCCGGCGAGGTCGCGCAGAAGGGCGCTGCGGCCGGAACCGCCTGTCCGGCGGCGTTGGACGGCGACGCGCTGGGCTTGCGCCGGGCGACCCACAAGACCATCGCCTCGGTTACGAGCGCGGTCGAGCGCCTCCGATTCAACTCGGCCGTGGCGCAGATCTACGAGCTGGCCGGGACGCTTTCCTCGGCGCTGCAGGCCGAGGCCCCGAGCGAGGGGTCGAAATTCGCGATTCGCGAAGCCATGGAGGCGCTGGTGCGCCTGGCGGCGCCCATGGTGCCGCACTTGGCGGAGGAATGCTGGAAAATCCTTGGCAATCAAGGTCTTGTCGCCGAACAAGGCTGGCCGGAAGCCGATTCCTCATTGCTGATCGAAGATTCGGTCACAATTGCCGTCCAGGTGAATGGCAAGAGGCGGGGCGAATTGACGATTGCACGAGACGCCTCGAAAGAAGATATTGAGGCTGCGGCGCTTGCGCTGGCCCCGGTCGCGCGCGCCATTGAGGGACGGGAAATTCGAAAGATCGTGGTCGTACCACAGAGGATCGTCAATGTGGTCGCGTAGTCGCGCATTTGTTGTTGTCGCGGTAGCCGCCATCGCCGGGCTTGGCCTGTCGGGTTGCGGATTCCAGCCGCTCTACGGCAGCAGCACAACCACCGCTTCGGGCACAAGGCTGTCCGAGGCGATGGCCGCGGTCGACGTGCAACCGATCCCTGGCCGTGTCGGACAGAAAGTCCGGAACGAATTGATCTTTTCGAATACCGGCGGGGGCAATGCTGCGCCGCCGCGTTACCAGCTCAAGATCGCCCTGAAAGAGCGTGATATTCAGCAACTCGTGCAGGTGACGGGTAACGCCCAAGGGCAAGTCTATCAGCTTCAGGCAAAGTACAAGCTCACGGACATCGCCACCGGCAAAGTCATCCACGAAGGCACGGCTATTTCCCGGGCGCCTTATACCCGCTTCCAGGAAGTGTTCGCGAATGTCCGGGCCCGCTACAATGCCGAGGACCGCGCCGCCGAAACCGTCTCGCAAAGCATCAAGAGCCAGCTCGCGGCCTACCTCGCGACGACCTAGCCGGCCCGGCGGTATGACCATCTTCTCCTGACTTGCGGGCAGCGCCGCCGCGTGCTGGCCTAAGCCAATGTTCGAGCCCATGATTGCGTGGTCCCATGGTCGCCCTTAAAGCCGCCAGCGTTGCACGGTTTCTCCGGTCCCCGGATCCCGCGTCCCGGGCCATGCTGGTTTACGGTCCCGATGCCGGACTCGTTTCGGAACGGGCCGCGGCCCTTGCCACGACGCTAGCGGAGGGCCTTGGGCGGGATGCCGAGGTGGTCCGACTGGACGACCGGGACTTCGGGGACGACCCGGCGCGTCTCGAGGTGGAATGCCGGACGCGGTCGATGTTCGCCTCCGGCAAGGTCGTACGGGTGAAGGCCGGGGCCAAGCTCGACGTGGCCGCGCTGAAGGTCGTTTTTTCGGAGCCCTTGGACAACCCCTTGATTGTCGAGGCTGGAAATCTCCGTCCCGATTCGGCGCTGCGGAAGCTGTTCGAGAAGCACGCGGAAGCCGCCGCTCTGCCCTGCTATGCAGACGAGCGCGGCCTGTCTGAGCTGATCGACACGGAGCTGGCCAAGAGCCACCTGTCCATCGATCGCGAAACCAAGGCCTATCTGATGGGTCGCCTCGGGGCGGACCAAGCGCTTTCCAGGTGCGAGGTCGCAAAGCTCGCCCTCTATGCCCAAGGCGGGGAGCAGGTTACACACGATGACGTCGCCGCCATTGTCGGCGATGCCTCGGAGATTGCGCTCGACAATTTCGTCTACGCGGTGAGCGCCGGCGATGCGGGCGGCGCGTTGCGCGAACTCAACCGCCTGGCCGCGTCGGGTACGGACCGCACGGTGGCGCTCGGCGCCCTGTCCCGTCATTTCACCAAGCTCTACCTGGTCGCGACACACAAGGGCACGCTCGAGGACGGCGCCAAGAAGCTGCGCCCGCCGCTGCACTACAAACGCCGAGACATGTTTCTTGAGCATTGCCGCAAATGGGGCGCAAGACGGCTCGCGAGCACCCTGCCCTTGATTCAAGAGGCCGTGCGCCGGACCCGGCGGTCGCCCGACCTCGGCCCCGCCTTCGGCGAGCGCTTACTCCTGGCGCTCGCGTCGAAAGTTTGACACCGCGGGTTTGACGCCGCGCGTGCGCGTTCTTATGCATAGGCCACGTCACGAACAGAGGAATGCGTAATGGAGCATCAGGCTGCCGCACAGGACCCCGCGACGTTCGAGCGCCGCAACAAGCTCTTCATGCTGTTGCAGGCGAAGGCATTCCGCCGCGGCAAGGTCGTGCTCGCGTCGGGCAAGGAGAGCACCTACTACTTCGACATGAAGCCGGCCATGCTTGACCCGGACGGCGCCGCGCTGATGGCCGAGCTCATTCTTGAGGAGCTTCAGGGGATCGACGCGGATGCCGTGGGCGGGCTCGAAATGGGCGCCGTGCCCTTGATCGCCCCCGTCGCCATGAAGTCCCCCGCCTTCGGGCGCTACCTGCAGGGCTTCTTCGTGCGCAAGGCGTGCAAGGATCATGGCACAAAGAAGCGTGTCGACGGCAACGACATCGCCGGCAAGACGGTCGTGATCCTCGAAGACGTGACGACCACGGGCGGGTCCGCCATGGACGCCGTCAAGGCCGTCGAGGATGCCGGCGCCAAAGTGTCCTTGGTGATCTCGATCCTCGACCGGGGCGAAGGCGCGGCAGCGCTCTACGCGGACGCGGGCGTGCCCTTCAAGTCTCTATTCAAGGCCGAGGAGTTTCTCGGCGGCGGCGGGGCATAAAGTCCGTATACACCGTATTCTGTCGTGTTGCCTTTGGCCTAGCGTCCCGGCGTGCGCATCAGCCGTTCACGCAGATCTTCGAGCTGGTCGAAATTCGTGTAGCGAATGCGCAGCTCGCCCCGTTCTCCGCGGCCGCTCTTGATCTCGACCCGTAAGCCCAGCGCCTCGTGCAGTTCCGTCTCGGCGGCGCGCGTGTTGGCGTCCTTGCTTGCCTTGGCTTTCGTCTTGCCCTTTGACTTCTGTTCCTGGGCCAGCGCCTCGACCTGTCGGACGGTGAGCCCTTCCTTGACGATCCGCTCGGCGAGCTTCGCCGCGTCGTCCCGTCCGATTAGCGCGCGGGCGTGGCCGGCACTGAGTTCGCCATCGCGGACGAGATCGCGGACGCTCTTCGGCAGTTTCAGGAGGCGCAACGTGTTGGCGAGGTGGCTGCGGCTCTTGCCGATCACCTTGGCCAGGTCTTCCTGGGTGTAGTCATGACCGTCCATGAGCGCCTGGTAGCCCTCGCCCTCTTCGATGGCGTTGAGATCCTCGCGCTGGACGTTTTCGATGATCGCAATCTCGATCGCTTCTTTATCCGTCAGTGTACGGATGATTACGGGGACCTCATGGAGGTTCGCCCGCTGGGCCGCGCGCCAGCGGCGCTCGCCGGCGACGATCTCGTATTTGTCCGTTCCCTTGGGGCGGACAACGAGCGGCTGCACGAGGCCACGCTCGCGAATGGAGGCCGCAAGCTCTTCAAGATGCTCGTCGGAAAAATCACGGCGCGGGTTGTAGGCGCTCGCCTTGAGCGCCGACAGCGCCACCGTGCGCTGGTCTTTGGACGGGCTTACGCCGTCCGTGGCCTCTTCTCCGATGAGGGATGCGAGGCTCCGGCCCAATCGTTTCTTCTGCGCGCTCACTGCCATGATCTTGGCCTCCAGTTTCGGGCGGCGGAGATCCGCCCCCGCATCACGCCGCCCTCATCCGCCGCTCGCGCTCGATGACCTCCGAGGCGAGTTGGATGTAGGCTTGGCTTCCACTGCATTTGTAATCGTAGAGAAGGACCGGCTTGCCGTGCGACGGCGACTCCGCGACACGCACGTTCCGGGGAATCACGGTCGTGTAGACCTTGTCGCCGAGGACATCGCGCACGTCCTGCACCACCTGGTCGGACAGGCTGGTGCGCTGGTCGTACATGGTCAGCACGACACCATGAATGCGCAGCTTCGGATTGAGGCGTCCCCGGATTTCTTCGACGGTGCTCAACAGCTGCGCCAAGCCCTCCAGGGCAAAGAACTCGCATTGCAGCGGCACCAGTACTGCATCGGCCGCGGCGAGGGCGTTGAGGGTCAGAAGGTTCAGCGAAGGCGGACAGTCGATCAGCACATAGGTCGTGCGCGCATCGTCGCTCTCACTCGCCGCCAATTCGGCAAAGCAGTCCCGCAGCCGATAGTGCTTGCCGCTGCTGTCGCCGACTTCCCGTTCGAAAGACATGAGGTCGATCGTGGCCGGCACGATCGACAGGCGCGGCACGTGGGTCGCGACCTTGGCGTCGATGATCGAGGCATCACCGGTGAGAACATCGAAAGTGGAATGATCGCGTTGTTCGATACCGAGCCCGGTCGATGCGTTGCCTTGCGGATCGAGATCGATGATCAGCACGCGTTCACCGACGGCGGCGAGGGCGGTCCCGAGATTGATCGCTGTCGTCGTCTTGCCGACGCCGCCCTTCTGATTGGCGAGCGCTAGAACCCGCATGGCATTCCGGCTCATGCGGACCTCCGGCACAAATTAGCGATCTCGACAATGCGTGCGTCGTCATCCGTCAGGCTTGGGTGGCAGACGTGCTCGAAGCGCCAGCCGTCTTGGGCGGAGGCGATCTCGGCTTCTGTTTCGCGGCCTTTCAGGAAGAGCCCCCGGGTTTCCTCTCGCAGAAACGGTTCTGCCAGCTCCAACAGACGGGGCAGCGGCGCGAGCGCGCGGGCGCTGACGACGTCCGGACTTAGGCTTTGGGCGTTTTCCGCAAACTGTTCAATACGCATTGCGTGAATGTCCACAGGGGCCTCGAGAGCGCGTGCCACCTGGCCGAGGAAGGCGCACTTCTTCTGGTTCGATTCAACAAGGTGCATGCGGAAGTCCGGATCGCCGCTTCGCAAGACGGCGACAACCAAACCGGGAAAGCCGCCGCCCGAGCCTAGATCGAGCCAGAGTCGCGCTTTCGGCGCAAGCCCTGAAAGCTGTGCTGAGTCGGCCAGGTGGCGGCTCCAGACGTCGCGAAGCGTGGAGGGGGCGACGAGATTCGTCGTTTTCTGCCAGTGCTCCAGAAGCTCCACATAGCGCTGTAGCCTGTGGATTGTTTCATGTGAAACTTTAAAGGTTTCGGCGAACGATTCCGCACTTGAGGCGAGGGCACCACGCTTACTGACCCCACTCATGCGCTTTTCGCCGATGCGCCTTTCTTCACGCCTTTCTTCACATGGGCAAGGAGCAACATCAGTGCGGCCGGCGTCATCCCGGCGAGGCGCGCCGCCTGCCCGAGGCTCGCCGGCCGATGCCGGGCCAGCTTCTGCCGAAGCTCGTTGGAAAGACCTGGCATCGCCTCATAGGAGAAGTCGGCGGGGATCGCGATGGCCTCGTCCTTGCGGAACGCGGCGACGTCCATTGCCTGCCGCGCGATATACACCGCGTAGCGCGCATCGATGGCGAGCTGATCGGCGATCGTAGGATCGAGCGTGCCTATTTCCGGCCAGATCTGCGCAAGCCGCGCGAGATCGATCTCGGGATAGCTCAAAAGATCGAAGGCGCTACGCTTGCGCCCATCCCGATTGATGGAAAGCCCCGCCTTCCCCGCCTCGTTCGGTGTGAGCGTGAGGCCGCGAAGAAGTTCGGCGCCCGCGGCCAACCGCTCTGACTTTCCTTCGAACGACCGGCGCCGCGTTTCATCGACGCAACCCACGGCGATACCGAGTGGTGTCAGCCGCTGGTCCGCGTTGTCGGCCCGAAGCATGAGCCGGTACTCGGCCCGCGAGGTGAACATGCGATAGGGCTCTGTGACGCCCCGCGTCACGAGGTCATCGATCATCACGCCGAGATAGCCGTCGGCGCGCGTCACCGCGAAACCATCCCGATCGCCGCCGGCAACCTTCGCGGCATTGAGCCCGGCAATCAGTCCTTGCGCGCCTGCTTCCTCGTAGCCTGTCGTGCCGTTGATCTGGCCAGCGAGGAACAGACCACGGACAGCCTTGGTCTCGAGGCTCGGGTGCAGCTCGCGCGGATCGACGTAGTCATACTCGATCGCATAACCCGGCCGTTTCACGTGAACATTCTCTAAGCCGGCAATGGTCTTGAGGAACGCGTGCTGAACATCCTCGGGCAGGGAGGTCGAAATCCCGTTCGGGTAGACCGCGTCGTCGTCGAGACCCTCGGGCTCGAGAAAAATCTGGTGGCTCGCGCGGTCCTTGAACCGCACGACCTTGTCCTCGATGGAGGGACAGTACCGCGGACCCACGCTCTCGATGGCGCCCGAGTACATCGGGGCACGGGAGAGGTTCGCCTCGATGATTCTATGAGTCTCTTCAGACGTATAGGTGATGTGGCAGGGTACCTGCGGCGTCGTAATGGTGTCCGTCAGGAACGAGAACGGCACCGGCGGCGTATCACCGGGCTGCTCCTGCAGACGCTCCCAATCGATGGTCTTCCCGTCGAGACGCGGGGGCGTTCCCGTCTTCAAGCGCCCCATCCGCAGGCCGAGCCCGTAGAGGCGTTCGGACAAGCCAAGCGCCGGCGCCTCGCCCATGCGGCCTGCCGGGATACGCGTATCGCCGATATGGATGAGCCCGCGCAAGAACGTACCGGTCGTCAGCACGACCGCGCCCGCAACCAAGCGGCGCCCGTCACCGGTCACGATGCCCGCCACGCGATCGCCGTCGACAATCAGGTCCTCGGCGGCGGCCTCGATCACCTCGAGATCGTCCGTCGCCGCAATCGCCGCCTGCATGGCCTGACGGTAGAGCTTGCGGTCGGCCTGGGCCCGCGGCCCCTGCACCGCCGGCCCTTTGCTCCGGTTCAGCACGCGGACCTGGATGCCCGCCGCGTCGGCGACCCGACCCATCAACCCGTCGAGCGCATCGATCTCGCGCACGAGATGCCCCTTGCCCAACCCGCCGATGGCGGGATTGCAGGACATCTCTCCGATGGACGCCGCGCTGTGGGTGACCAAGGCCGTGCGCGCACCCAACCGCGCGGCAGCACTCGCGGCTTCGCAGCCGGCGTGGCCACCGCCGATAACGATCACGTCGAACGGCTTGTTTGGATGCGCGTCGCTCAGGGAACGGTTCATGGGCGCTAAGTAGTCGCGAAATGCCCCCGCGTCAAAGCAGGAGCGGCTGGGGACCTCAGCCCGTGCGGATGTTTCACGTGAATCAATCCGAGGCGGGCTTTCGGCAACGTTTCACGTGAATCATTGCCGCTCGGACGGGCCGTCAGAATGGCATTTTGCGCCGCGCCGCTACTTCCCGATGCAGAACTCGGAGAAGATCGCTCCCAAGACCTCCTCAACGTCGATCCGGCCGGTAAGCCGTCCCAAATGGTGGGCGGCGATGCGTAGCTCCTCCGCCCGCAGCTCTGCATCGAGATCATGGTTAACAAATCGTTTTAGCGCGTCCCGAACTGACACAAGTTCGAACCGATGCCGTGTCCGGGTGATCGGTGCGGCAGATTGTGTTTCTAACCCTTCTGCGGCGCGATCCCCGAGCGTCGCCAAGAGCGTTTCCAGACCCTCTCCCGTCTTCGCGGACAACGAAAGGCCGGACTCTGTCTCAGGAACCGGTCCGGACACCAAATCCACCTTGTTAGTCACCCTCAACACCGGCACGCCGCCAAATCCCGCCGAGGGTTCCGGGTTCACAGCGGCGGCGTCCAAGACCCAGACTACGAGATCCGCGGCTTCCGCGCGCGACACCGCACGGCGGATGCCTTCGCTTTCGACGGTGCCGCCGCTTTCGCGCAGGCCAGCCGTGTCGGCGACGATGACGGCTACGCCGCCGATATCGAGATGCACCTCGATCACGTCACGCGTCGTCCCGGCTTCTTCCGAAACGATGGCGACGTCCCGCTTCGCGAGCGCATTCAGGATGGACGACTTGCCTGCATTCGGCGGGCCGGCGATCAACGGTCCGCCAGATGCACCTCGATATGCGGCAACAGGGTCTCGACCACGCCGCTGGCCATGCGCGTAGTGTCATCCGCAACGTCTGCTTCGTCGGAGAAATCGAGCCCCGCCTCCATCAGGGTCTGTGCTTTCAGAAGCTCCGCGCGCCACCCTTCGTATAGACGCCGGAGACCGCCTTCGGACTGGACCAGCGCCTGACGCCGCTGCGCTTCCGTCTCCGCACTGACCAAATCGGCGAGCCCTTCGACCTCCGTCAGATCCAGCTTGCCGTTCTCGAACGCACGGCGGGCGAACTCGCCAGGCTCGGCAAGGCGCGTCCCCTCCGTCGCCAACACGGCTTCGACCACGGCCTTAACGACCGCGCGGCCGCCATGCACCTGCAACTCCGCCATGTCTTCGCCGGTAAAGCTCGCAGGACCCGGAAACCAAAGGACAAGACCGCGATCGATCCCGCCGATACGCCGCAAGGCGGCTTCACGTGGAAGAGGGAGCGTCTTTACGAGGTACTCTAGTACCATACGCGTCCTGGGCCCGGAAATCCGAATGACCGCGACAGCGGCAACGCCGGCTCCCGAGGCGGGAGCAACGATCGTATCGCCGGCCTGTGACGCTTCCGCCCGGCGGGACTCGTGATGCATCGGGCTATGCTGCATAGTCTATCGTACTCGAACGCGCGCGGACCGGAAGGCAGGATGAGCGACACCAGCGGCAACCAACTCGGCGACGAAACCAGCCCCTATCTGCGCCAACACCAGGACAAGCCCGTCCATTGGCGTCCGTGGGGCCCCAAGGCGCTAGCCGAGGCAAAGCGAACCGGAAAACCGGTGTTGCTGTCGGTGGGTTATGCCGCCTGTCATTGGTGCCACGTGATGGCGCATGAGAGCTTCGAAGATCCGGAAACAGCGGCCGTCATGAACGAGCTGTTCGTCAACATCAAGGTCGATCGCGAAGAACGCCCGGACGTCGACTCCATCTACATGAACGCCCTCCACCTGATCGGCGAGCAGGGCGGCTGGCCCCTCACCATGTTCCTCACGCCGGACGCGGAGCCCTTTTGGGGCGGGACCTATTTTCCGAAAGAACAACGCTACGGCCGGCCCGCCTTCGTGGACGTGCTGCGCACCGTCGCTCACACCTTTCATGCGGAACCCGACAAGGTCCGCACCAATGCCGATGCGCTCCGGTCCCGGCTCCAACCGACACAGCACAAGGGCGAGGCCGTCCCGCTCACGGACGCCACGCTTCAGAACTGGACGCGCCGGTTCCTCCAGGCCGTCGACCCTGTAACGGGCGGCCTGCGCGGCGCCCCGAAATTCCCGCAGACGACGTTCTTCGCCCTCCTTTGGCGCGGCGGCCTCCGCTACGGCGAGGAGCCCTTGCGCGAAGCCGTCGACCTCACCCTCACCCAGATCTGCCAAGGCGGCATCTACGACCATGTGGGCGGCGGCTTCGCCCGCTACAGCGTCGACGAGCGATGGCTCGTGCCGCATTTCGAGAAGATGCTATACGACAACGCGCTCCTGATCGATCTCTTGACCGAAGTCTGGCGCGAGACGAAATCGCCGCTCTACGCAAAGCGCATCGAGGAGACCGTCGGATGGCTCTTGCGGGAGATGGTCACGGAAGGCGGCGCCTTCGCGGCCTCGCTCGATGCGGACTCCGAAGGCGAAGAGGGCAAGTTCTACGTCTGGGATCTCGAGGAAGTGAAGGACCTGCTCGGCGCGGACAACGTCGACTTCTTCGCCGGCATGTACGATGTGACGCCACACGGCAATTTCGAAGGCAAGAACATCCCAAATCGTCTGCATACTGTAGACTTGCGC
>JARRPE010000005.1:0-32674 GCA_037383205.1 Methyloceanibacter sp. | reverse complement strand
TGACAGTGGCCACGCGCTTCTTACGCAACTGGCTGAGAACCCACTACTACGACACGGTGCTGCGGCAGGTGCAGGGCGAGTGGCCTGACCTGGAACGCCTTGAGTTCGCCGTGCGGACACCGCATTTCACGGCCGAACCCCCCAAGGACGTGGCCATCCCGCGCGCGGCGGCTCCGCAGTTCGTGGCGGAACGCTCGTCCCTGCCGATGCCTTTGCGTACCGGCTATGACGGCTTCGAGGGCTCGCCGCTCGATCCGCGCCTGAGCTTCGGCAGCTTCGTCGTCGGGAACACCAACAAGCTCGCGCACGCGGCGGCCAATCAGGTCGCGCTCTCGTCCTCGAGCCCGCAGTCTCCGTTCAACCCGCTGTTTCTTCACGGAAATGTCGGGCTCGGCAAAACGCACCTTTTGCATGCCATTGCCTGGGAGGTGAAGCGGCAGAAGCCGGAGGCCGAGGTTCTCTATCTCACCGCCGAGCGCTTCATGTCCGGTTTCGTGCAGGCGCTGCGGGCGCGTGATGCTCTCGCCTTCAAGGAGAAACTCCGCAACATCGATATTCTCCTGATCGACGACATGGAATTTCTGCAAGGCCCGACCATCCAGCAGGAGTTCTGCCACACGCTGAACTCGCTGATCGATGGCGGACGGCAGGTGGTCGTGGCCGCCGATCGGGCGCCGACCCATCTCGACAAGCTCGATATGCGCATGCGCTCCCGGCTTGGCGGCGGGCTCGTGGCCGAGATCAAGGCTATGGACTACGATCTGCGCCACAACATCCTTGAGAAGCGGGCGCTGGAGGCGTGCGCGGAGACGAACGGTCTCGAAGTGTCGGACACGGTTCTCGCCTTCTTGGCGGAGCGGCTGACGGAGAGCGGACGCGAACTCGAAGGCGCCGTCCACCGGCTGCGGGCGAGCTACCAGCTCACCGACGAGCCGGTCACCATCGCCGTGGCCGAACAGATCGTGCGCGATCTGATGCGCGGTGCCGAGCCACGCCGGGTGCGCATCGACGATATCCTGCGTACCGTGTCGAAGCACTACGGCGTCAATCGCAGCGATCTTCTCTCCGGGCGCCGGAACCGGTCGATCGTGCGGCCCCGGCAGATCGGGATGTATCTGGCCAAGCTGCTGACCTCGCGGTCGCTGCCCGAGATCGGCCGCCGCTTCGGCAATCGCGATCACACGACAGTGCTGCACGCGATCCGCAAGATCGAGCAGTTGATGAGCGACGACACGCAGCTCCGCGAGGAGATTGAGCTCCTCAAACGCCTGCTGCGCGATTGAGGCCTTGAGGCAGGCTGGGGGCCCGGAGTTTGCGAACTCCGGCCCCGCCGCCGCCCGCGATCCGCAAGGGCGCACCAAACCCGTTTGAATGTTTGGCGCTCTTGCAAATTCCGCCGCATCACTGCAAGTTCACTGGGCTTTTTGACGCGGGTTTTTCGCCCGCCTCGCCAAGGCTCCGTGGGGAGCGCTGCGGCTTCGAGGGAAGCCCTGGCTTAGCCGGTATGCGGGTCTTGGACCGGGGACCGTTCAGCGGAAAACACGCTAGATTTCGGGATACTCTCCAACCATGCGCCTAATAATCGAGAAGCCGAAACTCGCCAGAGCCCTCGCCCATGTCGCGAGCGTGGTCGAACGCCGGAACACGATACCGATCCTCTCCAATGTCTTGCTGACGGCCGGCGGCAATGCCCTGAAGCTGACCGCCACCGATCTCGACATGGAAGTCGTCGAAACGATCGACTGCACCGTCTCCAGCGACGGTGCCGTGACGGTACCCGCGCATATGTTCAACGATATCGTGCGCAAGCTCCCCGATGGCGAGATCGCCATCGACCGCGATGCGGAGCAGGAGCGCCTCACCATCACGTCCGGGCCGGCGCAGTTCTCGCTTCAGACACTGCCTGCCGACGATTTCCCGACCCTGTCGGTCGAGGATCTCGACCACGCCTTCACGGTGCCGGCGGCCGATCTCAAGCGGCTGATCGAGAAGACGCGCTTTGCGATCTCGACCGAGGAGACCCGCTACTACTTGAACGGCATCTATCTGCACGCGGCCGAGAGCGACGGCAAAGAGACGTTGCGCGCCGTCGCCACGGACGGCCACCGGCTGGCGCAGGTGGAGATCGCACTGCCCGACGGCGCCAAAGGCATGCCGGGCGTGATCGTGCCGCGCAAGACGGTGGCGGATCTGCTGCGGCTGACGGAAGCGGGCGACGACGAGATCCGCATCGAGCTGTCTCCCTCCAAGATCCGCGTTTCCGCCGGCCAGATCGTGCTGACCTCGAAGCTGATCGACGGCACCTTCCCGGACTACGAGCGCGTCATTCCGCAAGGCAATGACAAGCGCTTGGAGCTGGACAACGTCACCTTCGAACAGGCGGTGGACCGGGTCTCCACCCTCTCCAGCGACAAGGGGCGGGCCGTGAAGCTTGCCCTGTCCGGCGACACGCTGACGCTCACGGTCAACAATCCGGAATCCGGCAGCGCCACGGAGGAGTTGCCGGTCAGCTATGACGCCGACCCGCTCGAGATCGGCTTCAACGCTCGCTATCTGCTCGACATCGCGCAGCAGCTCGAAAGCGAGACGGCCGAGTTCCTGTTCGCCGATCCCGGTTCGCCCACGATGGTGCGCGACGTGAAGGATTCGTCGACCCTCTACGTGTTGATGCCGATGCGGGTATGACCGCGAGCCCAAACGAGCAAACGAAACAGATCGACCAGACCGAACCGGACGCGCCCGGCGCCACGACCCTTTCTGTCCGCACACTGAAGCTTTCGGACTTCCGCAACTACGCAGCGGCCCGGCTCGACCTCGACGCACGCCCCGTCGTTCTTGTGGGCGAGAACGGGTCGGGCAAGACCAATCTCCTCGAAGCGGTCTCTCTGCTGGGCCCCGGTCATGGCTTGCGCGGACGTCCCTATGCCGAGCTTGCCCGAAAAGACGGCCACGGGGGCTTCGCGATTGCGGCGAGCGTGCGCACGCGCCACGGCGAACTCGATATCGGAACGGGCTCGGCGCCGCGCGCGGGCGAAGACGGCACGGGCCGCACCGTCCGCATCGCGGGGAAGGATGCCAGCGCCGGCGCGCTCGGCGACTACGTGAAGCAAGTCTTCCTGATCCCCGCCATGGATGGATTATTCACCGGCGGCGGGTCTGACCGGCGGCGCTTTCTCGACCGTCTCGTCGTCGCCGTCTCACCGGGTCTCAGAACCTCGCTCGGCCGTTATGAGCGGGCCATGCGCCAGCGCAATCGCCTGTTCCAAATGCGCGAGTACGGCAAGACCCTGTTCGAGGGCCTGGAAGAGCAAATGGCCGAAGCCGGGGTCGCCATCGCCGCGGCGCGGCTCGACGCGGTGGAGCGGCTCTCCGCGCTCATCGACGAACGGCGCGAAGCCCAAGACCAGACGCCCTTCCCCCATGCGGTGCTGGCGCTCCATGGTACGGTGGAGGCCGACCTTGCGGAGCGATCGGCCACGGAGGCGGAAGACGCCTTCCGGATCCTGCTGGAGGAAGGCCGGGAGCGGGACCGGGCCGCGGCCCGAACGCTCGAAGGCCCGCATCGGAGCGATCTCTTGGTGGTCCACGGGCCGAAAAACGCCCCCGCCGCGATCTGCTCCTCGGGCGAGCAGAAGGCCCTATTGCTGGGGCTCGTCCTCGCCAAAGCCGAGCTGATCAAGACCACCGAGGACATCTCCCCGCTGGTGCTGCTGGACGAGGTCGCGGCCCACCTGGACAGCGTCCGGCGCGAGGCGCTTTTTGACGAGATTCTAAGGCTAAAAGTGCAGGCCTGGATGACCGGAACGGACAAAGAACTTTTTTCGCCGCTGGGACAAAGTGCTCAGATTTTGGACGTGAATCGGGGTATAATATCTCCATGATTCACACGTTCGCCGGCACCCCCGCCTGGGACCCTTGCCTGGCCTCCGAACGACCCTCGAAACCGTTTCCAAAAGTACACTCGTAGACCATGACACCTGCTGCCAAACGCAAGGCTGAAGCCGCTGCCGATTACGGCGCCGAGTCCATCAAAGTTCTGAAGGGCCTTGATGCCGTACGCAAACGGCCGGGCATGTATATCGGCGACACCGACGACGGTTCGGGTCTCCATCACATGGTCTATGAGGTGGTGGACAACGCCATCGACGAGTCTCTCGCGGGCTATTGCGACATGATTAATGTCATCTTGAACGCGGACGGGTCCGTTACGGTCAACGATAACGGTCGCGGCATTCCGATCGAGATTCACAAGGGCGAAGGCGTCTCCGCCGCCGAGGTCATCATGACCCAGCTCCACGCGGGAGGTAAGTTTGACCAGAACTCCTACAAGGTGTCGGGCGGCCTGCACGGCGTCGGCGTCTCCGTGGTGAACGCGCTCTCCAGCCGGCTCGACCTCACCGTTTGGCGGAACGGCAAGGAGCACACGATGCGGTTCGCCAACGGCGTGCCCGAGGGGCCGCTCGAAGTCGTTGGCGATTCCGGCGGCAAGTCCGGCACGCAGATCACGTTCGTGCCGTCGACCGATACGTTCACCATGGTCGATTTCGACTATGCCACTCTCGAACATCGGCTGCGCGAACTGGCGTTCCTGAATTCAGGCGTTCGCATCAACCTCACCGACCTGCGTGGGGTCGAGCCGAAGACAGAGGAGATGCACTACGAAGGCGGCTTGCGCGCGTTCGTGAAGTTCCTCGACCGGACGAAACACGCGCTGATCACCGAGCCTGTCGTGGTGGAGAAGTCGCAGGACGGCATCACCGTCGAAGCGGCGCTGTGGTGGAACGACAGCTACCACGAGAACGTGATGTGCTTCACGAACAACATCCCCCAGCGCGACGGCGGCACGCATCTCGCGGGCTTCCGCGCGGCGCTCACCCGTACCGTCAACACATACGCGGCCGAATCCGGCATCGCAAAAAAAGAGAAGGTGTCGCTGACGGGCGACGATGCGCGCGAAGGTCTCACCTGCGTGCTGTCGGTGAAGGTTCCGGACCCCAAGTTTTCCAGCCAGACGAAAGACAAGCTCGTCTCCTCGGAAGTGCGCCCCGTCGTGGAGAGCATCATGTCCGAGCGGCTGTCGCAGTGGTTCGAGGAGAACCCGAGCGAAGCGCGCAACATCGTGCAGAAGATCGTGGAGGCCGCGGCCGCCCGCGAAGCGGCCCGCAAGGCCCGCGAGCTGACACGGCGCAAAGGCGCGCTGGATGTGGCGTCCCTGCCCGGCAAGCTCGCCGATTGCCAGGAGCGCGATCCGGCGAAGTCGGAAATCTTTCTTGTCGAGGGCGACTCGGCCGGCGGCAGCGCCAAGCAGGCGCGCGAGCGAGGTTTCCAGGCCGTACTGCCTTTGCGCGGCAAGATCCTGAACGTGGAGCGGGCGCGCATCGACAAGATGCTCTCGAGCGCAGAGATCGGCACGCTTATCACCGCGCTCGGCACCGGCATTGGCGATGAGTTCGATCTGTCGAAACTGCGCTACCACAAGATCATCATCATGACGGACGCCGATGTGGATGGCTCGCATATCCGAACGCTGCTGCTGACGTTCTTCTACCGGCAGATGCCCGACATCATCGAAGCGGGCCACCTCTTCATTGCGCAGCCCCCGCTCTACAAGGTGAAGCGCGGGCAACAGGAGCGCTACCTCAAGGGTGAGACGGAGCTCCAAGACTACCTCATCGGCGAAGGCCTTCAGGACGCCGTTCTCATGACGGGCGGCGATTCGGCCCGCGGCGGCGGGGACCTTCGCGATATCGTCGAGAAGGCGCGCAGGATCACCAGCATCCTGGGCGGCCTGCACAGCCGCTACCCGCGATTCATCATCGAGCAGGCGGCCATCGCCGGGGTCCTGAACCCGAAGATGCTGAAGGACGCGACACAGGCTCAAGAAGCGGCGGACTACATCGCGCGGCGGCTCGACGCCCAATGCGACGAGACCGAGCAAGGCTGGGAGGGCGAAGCCCTGCCCGAGGGAGGCCTGCGGTTCTGGCGCGAATTGCGGGGCGTGATGGAGTCCCATCTGATCGACGGACCGTTCATTGCCTCCGCGGACGCCCTCAAGCTCGACCACTACGCCGAACATCTCCAGGAGGTCTACGCGAAACCCGCCGTGCTGAAGCGGAAGGACACGAGCCTTGTCGTGCATGGGCCTTCGGACCTTCTCAATGCGGTCATGGAGACGGGTCTGAAGGGCCTCTCGACACAACGCTACAAGGGTCTCGGCGAGATGAACCCCGAGCAGCTCTGGGAAACCACGCTCGATACCAACACGCGCACCCTGCTTCAGGTGAAGATCAAGGAAGGCGAGGACGCCGACGACATCTTCTCGCGGCTGATGGGGGACGTCGTCGAGCCGCGGCGCGAGTTCATCCAGGAAAACGCGCTCGAAGTGGCCAATCTGGACGTGTAACCGCGCTGTCGGGCCGCATTCCTTAACGGGATGGCAACGTGGCTATCCTAGGGTGATTCCGGTGGGAGACCCCCAAGGTCTTGCGGTGGCGACGGTCTTGCTGTGCCGGCGGCAAGGTCCATTTCCATGACGAGCACGGAGTGAAGTTGCGTATGAGCGGCGCGAAGCGCAGGCCCAAACCTCAAGGCACAGGCCAAGGACGCGCGCGGTCCCGTTCGTCCGCATCCAAGACGCCCGGAACGAAAACGGCGCGTACGGGTTCGACGGCGCGGCGCCGGAGCCCCGCACCCGCGCGGACGCGCCGCAAGCGCGGCGGTCTTTGGAGCCGCTACAAGCGCTTCTCCCAACGCCATCTCTTTGTTGTCGGAACCGCCAAGCTGGGCATGGTCGCCTCGCTTTTCGGCATGATCATCCTCGCGGGCGCGGTGCTGTTCTTCGTTTCGCGCGTGCCCGACCCGTTGCTCGCCACGCTTGACGACCGGCCGCCGAACGTCACCGTGCTGGCCGCCGATGGTTCTGTGCTCGCAGAGCGGGGCTTGCGCCGCGGCCATATCCGCGTCGACGTACTGCCCGACCATCTCATCAAAGCCGTGCTCGCGACTGAAGACCGGCGCTTCTACGATCATTGGGGCGTGGATGTCGGCGGTCTGATCCGCGCGAGCTATCAGAACTTCCGCGCCGGCACCGTGGTGCAAGGCGGCTCGACGATCACGCAGCAGCTGGCGAAGAACTTGTTCTTGAAGCCGGAGCGCACCGTGATGCGCAAGATCGAAGAGCTGATCTATACGCTTTGGCTGGAACAGCGTTTCACCAAGGACGAAATTCTCGAGCTATATCTGAACCGCGTTTATCTCGGCGGCGGGACCTACGGCGTCGAGGCGGCGGCGCGGCACTATTTCGGCCGGTCGGCACGCGACGTCACTCTCGCGCAGTCCGCGGTGATCGCCGGACTTCTCAAGGCCCCATCGCGCTACGCGCCGACCCGCAGCATCAAGGCGGCGAGCGCCCGCGCCCAGGTCGTGCTCGACAACATGGTCGAGGCCGGTTTCATCACCGAAGCGGAAGCGCGGCAGGCGGGGCAGCAACCACTGCGTCTGCAGGCCAAGGGCGACGACACGGGCTATCCTTACGCCGTCGACTGGGTCGCGGCCATGCTGCCCGAATATGTGGGCAACCACGACGACGCCCTCGTCGTGCAGACGACCATCGATGCAAGGCTGCAGCGGCTGTCTCAGGAAGGCTTACGCAAACTGCTGGACGGAAAGGGGCGTTCCCTTCGCGCCGGCGAGGGCGCCATGGTCGTGCTCGATCCAAATACCGGCGCCGTGCGGGCGCTCGTGGGCGGGCGTTCCTACAAGAACAGTCCTTATGACCGCGCCCTCAACGCGCGGCGGCAGCCAGGCTCGGCCTTCAAGCCGTTCGTGTACCTCGCGGCGCTGGAGGCAGGCTACGGGCCAGGCTCCGTCGCGATCGACGGCCCGGTTAATATTCGCGGCTGGACGCCCTCGAACTACACCAACACCTACAAGGGCCGGGTTTCCCTGCGCTACGCCCTCGCCCAGTCCATCAATACGGTGGCGGTGAAGCTGACGGCCGATGTGGGCCCTGGCCGCGTTGCGCAGACGGCGCAGCGCCTCGGCATTAGCTCCAAACTGAACGCGCAGCCCTCGCTCGCGCTCGGCACCTCCGAGGTCACGCTGATCGAACTGACCGGCGCCTACGCGCCGTTCGCGAATGGCGGCACGCGCGTGCTGCCCCACGTCATCACCCATATCCGGACCGAGGCCGGCGAGACGCTCTACACGCGTCAGCGTTCCGCCGTGGGGCGGGTTGTGGCGCCGGCCCATGTGGCGGCGATGAACGAGATGATGAGCGCGGTGGTCCGCCAGGGCACGGGCAAGCGGGCAGCCATTCCGCGCCACCCGGCGGGCGGGAAGACCGGCACCACGCAGAACTCGCGCGATGCCTGGTTCGTCGGCTACACGGCGCATTACGTCGCCGGCGTTTGGATCGGCAACGACGACAACGCGCCCATGAAGAAGGTCACCGGCGGTTCGCTGCCCGCCGAGCTGTGGCACGACGTCATGCTCGCCGCGCACAAGGACAAGCGCCCCACGGCGTTGCCCAGTCCGCGCGGACCCGGCATGCCTTGGGGCGGCTCAGGCGCGGTCGCTGCGCGCTTCCCCTTCTTCGGGAACGGCGCCAACGGCCCGAGCCAGAAGGCCCGCCCCCTGTTCCAGCGCGTGATGGGATTCTTCGGCGGCGGCTGAGCGCGCGTACGCGCCTCCCGTCCGACTAGTCCTCCTGCTCAGGCGGCGTTGTGCCATCGGCGCCGAACGCATGCAGATGCGATCCGTGCGCGTGGAGCCAGTCGCGCGCTTCGCCTTGGCGCGGCATCGTGCGCGCGACCAGCGCCCAAAAGTTCGGGCCGTGATTCATCTCCTGGAGATGGGCGACTTCGTGCGCCGCGAGATAGTCCAGCACGAACGGCGGCGCGAGGATAAGGCGCCAGGAGAACGACAGCGCGCCCGTCGACGAACATGAGCCCCAACGCGTGCTCTGATCGCGCACGCTGATGCGCTTCGGCGAAAGGCCAAGCCGCTTCGCATGGATGTCGACGCGAAGCTTCAGATCGGCGTGTGCCTGACGCTTGAACCAATCGAGCAAACGCCGCGGGGCATGCTGCCCCTCGCCGGCGACGTTCAGAAGAGGCAAGACTTCATCGGCATCCGTCAGACCATCCGGCCAGACCGGCGCGATCCGCGCGTCGTCCGAATCCTCGATCCAGACCACGCCACGCCGCCGGACGGGCCCGACGAAATTCAGCCGGTGCGCCAGTCCACGCAAGGGGATGACCGCACCGTCCGCAAACGGCACGGGATCGCAGAGGCCGTCGAGGCGCTCTTTCAGCCAATCCATATGGCGCGACAGAAACTGCTCCGCATCGGCGAGGCTCGAATAGGAGGGCACGGTGAGCACGGCGCTCCGCCGCGCCTCGCTGACCTGTAGGCTGAAGCGCCGCGCGCGGCTGCTGCGGCGCAGGACCAGCGGCACGTCGAGCCCGTTGATCGGGATTTCCGTCGTCCCGACACGGCCGAGTTTGAGGCGCTTCAGCATGGGGCGTCCCACGGCAACGGGCCGAATCGGCCCTCACGAATCGACGCGTAGGACCCTAGCACGCAGGCAGACGAAAACGCGCGTGGACGCATTAGGCGACGCGCTGCAGGACCCGCTTGAGCAAGCTTCCCTGCCCCTGATGGGATCGCATGAACTTGCGGACCTTCGGCAAGATCTCGTTGCGGAAGCGCGAGCCGTTGAACACGCCGTAATGTCCGACGCCTTCTTGGAGATGATGCGCCTTCATCGAGTCCGGCAGGTTCGTGCACAAGTCGAGCGCCGCTTCCGTTTGGCCGATGCCGGTAATGTCGTCCTTGTAGCCTTCGACGGTCATTAGGGGCACGCGCTTGATCTTCGAAGGATCGACGAGTTCCCCATGATGGTGCATCTCGCCCTTGGGCAGTTTGTGCTCCATGAACACGGTCTCGATCGTCTGGAGATAGTATTCGGCGGACAGATCCATTACGGCGAGGAACTCATCGTAGAACTCGCGGTGCTTGGCCGCTGAATCGCCGTCTCCCTGAATGAGATTGTGGAACAGATCGCGGTGAGCGGTCACATGCCGCTCCAGATTCATACCCATGAAGCCGGACAGTTGCAGGAAGCCGGGATAGACCAGCCGCATGTGCCCGGGATAGGGCCAGGGGACCTGGGTGATCACGTTCCGCCGGAACCAGCTCAGGGGCTTGCCTGCCGCGTATTTGTTGACCGCTGTCGGGCTCTTGCGCGCGTCGATCGGACCGGCCATGAGCACCATCGACCGGGGCACGTCTGGGTCGCGCCGGCCCTCCATCAGCGACACGGCCGCGAAAACAGGGACGGTCGGCTGACACACGGCCATGACGTGGACGTTGCCGCCAAAACGCCCAATAAACTCAATGATGTAGTCGATATAGGTGTCGAGGTCGAAGGCACGAAGCGGGCATCAATCCACTCGGTCACGTAGACATCGTGGTCGGGCAGGAGGTCGCGCACGGTACCGCGCAGGAGCGTGGCGAAATGCCCCGCCATGGGCGCCACCAGCAGGACTTTCGGGTCCTTTTTCTGGACCGCGTCCGGCAAGTCGCGCTGGAAATGCACCAGATTGCAGAAGGGCTTGGAGAGCACCGTGACCGGTTTCACGGACACAGTCCGGCCGTGCGCCGTGGTTGATTCGATCTCCCAATCGGGCTTGCGGTACCGGCGTGTCGAGCGTTCGAAGAGCTCGAGCGCCGCCGCGGCGCCTCGACCGACAACGGTGTGAGACGCCGGATTCAGCGGATTTCGCCACATCATCCGGTAGGCTTCCGCCGCCGCCCGGGCCGGATGCAGCGCGGCCTGGTTTAGCTCATAGAGATGATACAGCATTAAAGCCTCCGACTCGCTTCATCATAATGCTGCATCGCACAATGGGGTGGTCATATTGTGCTGGCTTGCAATGACAGATGGCCGCAGGGCGACTGTGGCGCGATCAGAGATAGCGACGCAACGTGTCAGCCATTTTTTCTGGGGATGTTCCGTAGGGAAAATGCGTCACAAACTTGCCGTCCGGCCCCATGAGGTAGACGAGCGCCGAATGATCGACGCTGTAGTTGTCGCCCGCGCCCTCTTCCTGGAACTTCTGATAGGTCACGCGATACGCTTTCGCGGCCTTGTCGACGGCTTCCAGCGAGCCCGTCAGCCCCACGAAGTTCGGTCCGAAATTTTCCACATAGGCGGTCACGAGCTCCGGCGTGTCGCGCTCCGGATCGACCGTGATGAAAACGGGAACGACCTGATCGGCCTTGTCGCCAAGATCATCCAGCGCCGCCGACATCACCTGCAACTCGGCCGGACAAATGTCCGGGCAGTGCGTGAAGCCGAAAAACACGAGCATGTAGCGCCCGCGGAAGTCCTTGTCGGTGACGGTCTTCCCGTCCTTGCCCACGAGCTCGAACGGACCGCCGATCAGCGCCTGGCCGCTCGTGATCACGCGGTTCTTGTTCGGGGATTCCTGATTGAGCATGAGCGCACCCACGCCGATCAGGGACCCGAGTAGAAAACTGGCGACAATCACGAGAAGCAACCGACGTTTCATTGTCTCACTCACCAAGCTGCAGCAATGAGCCGTTATCGCGGGCGCGGCTCAATAACCAACGGAAGACGCCGTATCCCACGGCCAGATAGAAGACGTTCAGCCCAAACGCCCACCACAGATCGCCGGCGTCGAAACGGTTTTCCAGCAAGATCGCACGCATGCCTTCGAAGACATGGGTCGGCGGAAGCGCGAGGGCGACGTATTGGAGCCAGCCGGGAAGTGCGGATAGCGGGTAATAGACACAAGTGAGGGGCAACAGCAAGAAGGCGAGCGACCAGGCGAGTTCTTCCGCGCCAAGTCCATAGCGCAGCATCACGCCGGCCGCGATGAGCCCCAAGGACCAGCTCGTCAACACGAGCATGGCGAAGAACACCGCAAGCCACAGGCCGAGATCGAGCAGATTGAATTGGAAGATGAAGAACGCGGCCAATGCGACGGGGATCATGCCGACCGAAAGCCGCATGATGCTCCAGAGGCACAAGGCCATGACGAGTTCATGGGGCCGCAAGGGGCTGATCAGCAGATTACCCAAATTGCGCGACCACATCTCCTCGATGAAGGTCGTGAAGAAGCCGAGATTGGACCGGAACAGAATGTCCCACAGCAGCACCGCGCCGATCAGCACGCCCGCGCCCTTGGCGTAGGGGTTGTTCGTGCTCGCCAGAAATTTCTGTAGGAAACCCCAGGTCAGCATTTGCAGGAACGGCCAATAGATGAGCTCGACAAGCCGCACGCTGGAACTTCGCAACAGATAGATGTACCGCCGCAGCAGGGCCCCGATACGGCGCAGTGAAGACCGCGCGCCCGTGGGCGGCAGGAGAACCGGACTGACGATGTCGTGTTCAGCCACGCTCATGACGCCTCTCTCTGCGCGCCGCGCGGAAAGTCGGCCGCCGTGCGGCCACGCACCACATCCAAGAACACATCCTCAAGCGTTTCGCGGCCATAGGCGGCGATGAGTGCCGCCGGCGTCTCGTCTTCGACGATGCGGCCCGCTTGCAGAAGAATGACACGATCGGCGAGCCGTTCCACCTCGGCCATGTTGTGCGAGGCGATGAGCAGCGTCGCCCCCCGGGCAGAGGCGTAGCCCTTGATCGTTTGACGAACCCAGTCCGCCGTATCCGGGTCGAGCGATGCGGTGGGCTCGTCCAGAAGAAGCAGCTCCGGTGCGTTCAGCAGCGCCTTGGCGAGACCGACGCGGGTCTTTTGTCCTGCCGAGAGCTTGCCTGTCGGCCTGTCCAGCAGCGCATCGATCTGCAATTGCGCGGCGACGCCCGCAAGGCGTTCGCGTGCGTTGGCGATCCCGTACAGCCCCGCATAGACCGTGAGGTTCTGCCGGACGGTTAGCCGTTGCGGCAGATCCACATAAGGGCTTTGAAAGTTCATGCGTTGCGCGACGGCGTAGCGGTTACTCGTGATGTCGGCGCCGAAGACGCGGACCGTGCCCGCACTCGGCCGGATCAGACCGAGGAGCATGGCGATGGTCGTCGTCTTGCCGGCGCCGTTGCCGCCGAGCAGCGCGACAGTGGACCCCGCCTCAACTGTGAAATCGAGATGATCGACGGCGGTCACGGATCCAAACCGCTTGGTTAGACCGCGCACGACGACTGGGGCCACACCAGCCATGGCCTCTGGTCCCCGTTCTTGTGCACTGTCTCTCGCCACGTCGCTTCTGTCCTTGCCGCCATTTTCGCGTTTCAGCGCCGCTGCGTTCGTCGCGGCCTTGCCGTTTTGCGCCGCCATGCGATACGGAACATCTTTGTCGGAATTATAACTTTCGCCCCATGCTAGGGTTGGCGCATGAGCCTCACCGAGACGCCGCAGACCACGATCGATGCCGCACCCCCCGAGTGGCTGCGCGCCGGCGATTCGCGATTGCGCCTCCACACGATCGTCCGCCTGCGCTGGCTTGCGGTCGTCGGTCAGAGCCTGACCATCCTTATGGTCCATTGGGGACTGGGCATGACCGTGCCGATCGGCTGGTGCTTCGCCGTGATCGCGCTGTCCGCTTGGCTGAACGTGGCTTTGCGCATTCGCTTTCCAGAGAGCCAACGTCTGACCAGCCGCTCGGCATTTTTGATGCTCGGATTCGACATCATTCAGCTTGCGGCGCTGCTCTATCTCACCGGGGGCCTCGAGAACCCCTTTGCGTTCCTGTTGGTTGCGCCGGTTGCGGTTTCGGCGTCCGCTCTGCCGCTACGCACGACCATTGCGCTCGGCCTTCTCGCGATTGCCGCGGCTTGTCTGCTCGCGTTTCTCCATTATCCGCTTCCCTGGTGCCATCATGAGAATGTACGGCCGGAGTTCTTCCACCACCCGATCGCCTGGTGCCATACGCAAACGATTGCCATCCCCCAACTCTACGTGCTGGGAATCTGGACGGCGGTTGTTCTCGGTATCGTCTTCATCGGGTTCTACACGTGGCGCACGGCGCAGGAGAACCGGCGCATGGCCGAGGCGCTGGCCGCGACGGAAATGGTGCTCGCGCGTGAGCAAAGACTGTCCGCTCTCGACGGCATGGCTGCCGCGGCCGCCCATGGTCTTGGCACCCCGCTTGCCACGATCGCCGTCGCGACCAAGGAACTCCTGCACGCAGCCAAGGAAGGCGACCCGATCTACGACGACTTGCTACTCGTCCGGCATCAAGCCGAGCGTTGCCGGGATATCCTGAAGGAATTGAGCGCGCGCGCCGAAGAACTCGATACGATTCTCTCGCGCCTTCCTGTCAGCCACCTCATCGACGAGGTGGTCGAACCATACCGGCCGCTGGCCGTGCCGATCACCGTCTCGGCGGGCCCGCAGCCGAACGTGAATCCGAAGAGCGATGCGGCCCGCGAGCCTGCAACCGACCGCAATCCGGGTGTCCTTTACGGGCTCGGCAACATTATCGAGAACGCCCTCGATTTCGCCAAAGAGCGGGTGAGTGTCGATGCAAGCTGGTCGCGCGACGAAGTTCGGATCGTCGTTACCGACGACGGAGATGGATTTCCGCCCGACGTTCTCGAACAGCTTGGCGAGCCTTTCGTGACCACGCGCCCGGCCAGCACCTATTCGGTTGAGGAGCCGGGCCACGCCGGCATGGGGTTGGGCTTCTTCATTGCGAAGACGTTGCTTGAACGGTCTTGTGCACGTCTCGAGCTCGCAAATCGGCCCGAGCCCGAAACCGGCGCAATGGTTACCGTCATCTGGCCGAGAAAGGCTTTTGAGATGCCGCAATGTTGCAATCGCGGCGAGGCAGTAATCTAAGAGTTGCCTCGTTCCGAGGCCGCTTTGGCCAGCCTAATCTTCGCCATAATCGGAGATTCTTGGGCCGCACGTCCCATGCTATCAGTCTTTTCAGTAGAATGCGCGGTTCAGAACAGCACCAAGACTTGCTATCGGCGTTGCGGAACCCTACTTCTACGCAGTGCTTTACATAAGCAAAATTGCATTAGGGTCCGGGAGGACACGCGCCCTGGGTTGGCTTTTTCGACCGTGAAGGGAGCAGATTGATGGAAATGCAGTCGGTATCACCGATGTCTGACGAATTTGCCGCGCCCATGCAGGACAATACGCTTTTGATCGTCGATGACGATCGGGCGTTCCTCCAGCGTTTGGCGCGCGCCATGGAAACGCGCGGCTTTGCCGTCGAGGCCGCCGGCTCGGTGGACGAGGGATTGGCCATGCTGCGGCAACGCCCCCCGGCTTTCGCCGTTGTAGATATGCGCCTCGATGACGGCAGCGGGATCGATGTCGTCGCGGCCTTGAAGGAAGTGCGCCCTGATTCCCGCGCCGTGATCTTGACCGGCTACGGCAATATCGCGACGGCCGTTTCAGCGGTGAAAATCGGCGCCGTCGATTATCTCGCGAAGCCCGCCGACGCCGACGACGTCTACAACGCGTTGATCGCCGCGCCGGACGACAAGGCTCTGCCGCCCGAAAATCCGATGTCCGCCGACCGTGTCCGGTGGGAGCACATTCAGCGTGTCTACGAACTTTGCAACCGCAATGTTTCGGAGACGGCACGCCGTCTGAATATGCATCGTCGCACGCTTCAGCGAATCTTGGCGAAGCGCGCGCCCAAGTAATAACGCCCAGGTAACGAGAGCGGCGCGTCAGCTTCTCAACCCGCAACCCGGATCCAGCTGATGCTGGAGCCGAAGCGCGGCGGCACGCGCGAAGCACAACATCATCGCCTTACGCCGCGCGGCGCTGAGCCGATCCTCTTTCGGCTCACGCACCAACTCCGCGCCGTAACGGTCGGCCAAAATGAGTCCCGCCTGTTGGGGAATCACGTCACTCGGAAAATCCGCCGACACAGCGAAGTAGAGACGGTCGCAATAGTCGAGATATTCATGCCACTTTCCGTCGGTTCGATAATCAGTGAGACAGGATTTGATCTCGACGATCATGATGTCACCGGCGGCGGAAAGCCCAACCACATCGGCACGCCTTCCGTTTGCGAGCGGCAATTCCGTGATCACCGAATGGCCATGAGCGCGCAGCGTGCGGCACACGCCACGCTGAAGCGCGGCCGCGGCATCCGACTGACGTCCGTCAACGACAATCAACGGATCATCTTCCACGCTGGACACTGACTGTTCCTTCTTGCTTTGCTCGATCATCGTCACGGAATTTTGCATGGTCGCTCGTTTCGAGATATGGAACAAGCAATTCGGCGCGGTGTTGCCGCACAGGGTCCAAACGGCAACCGGGAGGAACCATGAGCCTCACTCAGACTGTCCCCGCAGAAGAACCTCACGCCATACCAACGCGACACGAGCGCCTCGGCCAACGGCTGATGGCGACGCGCGCACTGTCGCATCAGTTGGCAGAGCCTTTGAGCGACGAAGATCAAGTCGTCCAAGCCATGGACGATGCCAGTCCAACGAAGTGGCACTTGGCACACACTACTTGGTTTTTCGAAGCGTTTGTCCTGTCCCAGTTCCTGCCCGGCTATAAGCGCTTCGACGATCAGTTCGAATATTGCTTCAATTCCTATTACGAGAGCGTGGGCCCGCGCCACCCGCGTCCCTTTCGTGGTCTGCTGACCCGCCCGTCAGGGGATGCGGTGCGCGCCTACCGCGCCCATGTGGACGAGGCCCTTGAGGATTTGTTTTCCCGCGATGTTACGGACGAGGCTGCAGCACTCATCGAGCTCGGCATCAATCACGAACAGCAGCACCAGGAATTGCTTCTCACGGATGTTTTGAGCCTGTTCGCCTCCCAGCCGCTGAAACCCGCCTATCGCGCCGCGGCGCCGGGCGAACTGTCCGCTGCGCCCGATGCGCTTTCATTCGTCGATTTCGACGGCGGGGTGTTCGAGGTCGGGAACGACGGAACCGGCTTCTCCTACGACAACGAGGGGCCGCGCCACAAGCAGCTGATTCGTCCGTTCAAGCTCGCCAATCGCTGCATCACCAATGCGGAGTGGATCGCCTTCATCGAAGACGGCGGCTACGAAACGCCAAGTCTATGGCTCGCGGACGGCTGGAACCTCATCAACGCCGAGGGCTGGCGCGCACCGCTCTATTTCGAGCCCGCCGACGGCGGCTATGGACAAATGGGTCTCCGGGGCTTTCGCCCGGTCAACCCGGCCGCTCCCGTGACTCATATCAGCTATTTCGAGGCGGATGCCTTTGCCCGCTGGGCCGGGCGCCGTCTGCCCTCCGAATTCGAATGGGAGCACGCCTCGGCCGGCCTTGCCGAACGGGGACGGACGCTCGGAAGCGGCTCTTTCGCTCCCCAACCCGCACCGGACGAGGCAGGTCTCACCCAGATGTTCGGCGACGTTTGGGAATGGACGGCCAGCGCTTACCTGCCTTACCCCGGCTACAAGCCCGCACCCGGCGCCGTCGGCGAGTACAATGGCAAGTTCATGTGCAACCAGTTCGTCCTCAAGGGCGGGTCCTGCGCAACGCCCGACGGCCATGTCCGCCGGACCTACCGCAACTTCTTCTATCCCCATCAGCGCTGGCAGTTTACAGGCCTCCGGCTCGCGGCGGACGCATAATGGCACGCACGCTCTCCATGTCGCGCGGTGAGATCGCGGAAGCCGTCAGGGAGGCCGCCGAGCCGACGCTTGCGGTTCATGCCGCGGAGTTCGCGGAAGCCGTCCTAAAGGGTCTTGCGGAAAGGCCCCGCCGGATCCCCTCGCGTTTTCTGTATGACGAGACCGGCTCGGCCCTGTTCGAGGAGATTACCAAGCTCGACGAATATTATCCGACCCGGACCGAGATCGCGTTGCTTCGAACCTATGGCGCCGAGATCACTGACTGTGTCGGTCCGGTGGAGACCTTGGTCGAGTTCGGCTCCGGTTCCAGCCGCAAGACGCGCATCCTGATCGAAGCGCTGGAGGGCCTCGAGACCTACGTCCCGATCGATGTCTCGGAGACTTTCCTCGCGGAAGCCGCGGAGGGGCTGGAAGCCGACTTCGAAGACTTGACCGTCCGCCCCGTGGTTGGCGATTTCACCAAGCCGCGCGACCTCCACGGTATCGAGGCCGATGAGCCCCTCGGCTTTTTCTCCGGGTCCACAATCGGTAACCTGACGCACGAGGAGGCCGGGGACTTTCTAACAAACGCGACGCGAGTCTTGGGACCTGGAAGCACCTTCCTAATCGGCGTCGACCTTCAGAAGAGCCTCGACATTCTGATTCCGGCCTATGACGACGCACGTGGCGTCACCGCCTCCTTCAGCCTCAATCTTCTGTCCCGAATCAACCGGGAACTCGACGCCGATTTCGACATCGACCGGTTTGCCCACCGGGCGGTCTACAACGCCCACGAAGGGCGTATTGAGATCTATCTGGAGAGCCTCGCGGACCAGGCCGTGAACGTTCTGGGACAGCGCTTTGACTTCACGAAAGGCGAGCGCATTCACACGGAAAACTCGCACAAATATTCGATCGAAGGCTTCCAGGACCTCGCAAGGCGCAGCGGCTGGGAGCCGGCAGAGGTCTGGACCGACGATGCGGACCTTTTCAGCCTGCATCTGCTGCGAGCCGCCTAGTTCCTCCCGCCGCGCCGCCAAGGTCTTGCCACGGATCGAGCCTCCGGGGCATGGTGCCGCCACAACGAGAGGCAAGAAGGGGTAGCGCGTGTCCGATCTTCCAACTGGGAATGCAGCCATTGGCCAATCCGGCGGCCCGACCGCCGTCATCAACCAGTCGCTCGCGGGCGTCGTCGAGGGCTTGCAGACGGGCCTCGTCGCCTCCGGGACGGTGAAGCAGATCTTCGGGATGCGCCATGGCGTTCGCGGGATCGCAAAAAACAGCGGAGACGAGAACGGCGGAGACCTGGTCGATCTCACGAAGATATCGGCCGCGGACCTCGAAGCCATCGCCAACACGCCTTCGGCGGCGCTCGGCTCCACCCGCGACAAGCCGGACGATGATTATTGCGCGCGGATTCTCGAGGGCTGCCGCCAGAACGATATCCGCTATTTCTTCTATATCGGCGGCAACGATTCCGCCGACACGTGCCGGATCGTGAATGAGAAAGCAGCCGAGGCCGGGTACGAGATGCGCTGCTTCCACGTCCCGAAAACCATCGACAACGATCTGAAGGAAAATGACCACACGCCGGGTTTCGCCTCCGCGGCACGGTTCGTGACGCTCGCCCACATGGGCGATGCGCTGGACAATGCCAGCCTCGGCGGCATCAAGATCAATGTCGTCATGGGCCGGCAAGCGGGCTTTCTTACGGCCTCCGCGGCGCTCGCGCGTCGTTGCCGCGAGACCGACAAGGACGCGGCCAAGCGACCGGCGCCGCATCTGATCTATGTGCCGGAAGTGCCGTTTGTGATGGATCACTTCCTTCACGACGTCGATCGGGTCTACACGACGCTCGGCCGCTGTCAGATCGCCGTGAGCGAGGGCATCCGTGATCCGGAGGGCAACGAGATCGGCCCGCAGCTCATGCGCTCGGGCGAAGTGGACGCCCATGGCAATGTGCAGCTTTCGGGCTCCGGCGCGCTCGGCGACGGCCTCGCCGACGCGGTGAAGAAGGCGCTGACGCCCAAAGGCGGCAAGGCGCCGCGCGTGCGCGCCGACACGTTCGGCTATCTCCAGCGCTGCTGGCCGGTTACCTCTCCTATCGACGCCATGGAGGCGCGCGGGGTCGGGCGGCACGCGGCAAAAGTCGCGGCCGATGGCGACGAAAGCGCCTCGATCACCATCATCCGGACCTGCAACGTACCGGGTGACTACAGAAGCGCGTTCGGACGGGCCGACCTGTCGGCGGTGGCGCGCCATGCGCGGCACATGCCGGAGGATTTCTCGGACGACGGCAACAATATCAGCGCCATCTTCTACGACTACTGCTTGCCTTTGGTGGGCGCGTTACCGACGTTCGGGAAGCTCTGAGCGCAACCGTTAGCCCTCGACCAGATCGAGCACGTAGTTCGGGAGCGCGAACGCGGCAACGTGGACGCGCGGGTTCCAGTACTTCGTCGGGAAGGCGCCTGCCGCGACGTAGCGCCACTCGATCTCGCCCACCGTGCACTGCCGCAGATCGTCGTTGTCGCTTGCCCAGCCATAGGACATGGCGTCGCCGAAATAACTCGGCGTGGTCGCCCTGTAGGCTGAGGCGTCCTCGAACAGCTCGCGAAAGTAGCTGACGGACTGCTTGAGTTCCGACGGCTGCAGGAACGGCAACCCGTTCTGCGTAACGAGGACGCCGCCGGGCGCCAGCGCCCGCTTGCAATCGGTATAGAACTCCTTGGTGAAGAGCACCGCGCCAGGGCCGATTGGATCGGTCGAGTCGACGAGGATCACATCGAAGCGATCGTCCGTCTCGGCCACGAACTTGGTGCCGTCGGCGATCACGACACGCGTGCGCCGATTGTCGAAGGCCCCGTTCGAAAGCTCCGGAAAGTGCTCGCGGCAAAGGTCGATCACGCTGCGGTCGATCTCGCACAGCGTGGCGCGCTTCACCTCCGGATGGCGCAGCACTTCGCGCAGGACGCCGCCGTCGCCACCGCCGATGATGAGGACGTTCTTCGCCTTGCCATGGGCGAAGAGCGGCACATGCGCCATCATCTCGTGATAGACGAACTCGTCCTTGGTGGAGACTTGCACGACGCCGTCCAGCATCATTACCCGGCCGAAGTCATCGTTCTCGAAGATGATCAGCTGCTGATGCTCGGTCTGAGTGTCGAACAGAACCTTGCCCGCCTTCAGGCGGACGCGGAAGCCGCCATGGAGAGTCTCTTCGACCCAGCGTTCCATCGCTCAAGTTCCCTGCCGCGTAGTTCGGTTTTCACAACCACCTTGTCCGGCGAAAATGCGCGTTTCATGACGTCGATCGTCGCATTCGGATCGGCGGCGCCGCACATGAACACATCGAGCGCGGCATAGCCGTATTCAGGCCAGCTGTGGATCGAAATGTGCGACTCGGCAAGAACCGCGACGCCCGAGACACCGCCATTCGGCTCGAAGTGATGCAGGTGGATGTGCAGAAGCGTCGCGTTCGCCGCCTCCACGCACTGCCGTAGAGTCACTTCGATGTGCTCTAGGTCGTCGAGCCGTTCCGCCCCGAGAAGATCGATTATGAGATGCGTGCCCGCGTAGCGCACACCATCTCGCTCACAGAAAAAATCCTTGCGCTCATCAGCCATTTCGGGCTCGAGGCACAAGGCTTGCGTTTCTTCCGTTTGGGCGGTGCTTGAACCATGATCCAAGTCCATCCCCAATTGGAAGAGGGCGTCACTGGACATGGCGTCCTCCCCAACCAGCAGATAGATCCAGTCGAATAAGGGGCAGTGTCATGCACCGCGCGAGTCGCGCTTGCAAGCGGTTTTTGGGGGTCGCGGTCACATTGGCACCCCGTGACGCATGCTATGGTTTTCTTTCACGCGGCATCGTTTCAATTGTGACGGTCAACGCCGCGACCGATGTCCGCCCGGACGCGCCCAAGGAGGCATTTCGACAATGAGATTCTTGGGTCAAAGCTCGGCTGTACTCAGAGCCGCCGTTCTTGGTTCGGTGTTGGCGTCCGGCCTCATCGCAGCCGGCCAAGCCGCGGCCGAACCGCTGCCGAAACTCGGCGCCGACCTGCCCCGGACTTCCGTGTCCGGTCTGTCATCCGGCGCCTTCATGGCGGGCCAGCTCGAGATCGCGCACGCCGAAAACATCGAGGGCGCCGGGATCGTTGCCGGCGGTCCGTTCGCCTGCGCCGAGACGGCGACGGCGCGGCTGTTCCCCTTCTGGGCCACGGGCGTTGCCCAGAACGCGATCCAAGCGACGCAGGGCTGCATGGAGACGACCATCGGCGAACCGGACCCGGAGAAACTGATCGCGCGCGCCCGGGAGCTGGCCGAGGACGGCGAGATCGATCCACTCTCGGCGCTCGCGACGCACAAGGTGTACCTGTATTCCGGCGAAAAGGATTCAACGGTGAGCCGCCCCGTGGTCGAAGCCGCGAAGAAATTCTACGAACTCGCCGGCGTACCGGAGGGCAATATCTCGTTTGTGAGCGGCGACGGCGGCCATGCCTTCATCACCGAAGAAGGCGGCGCGGCCTGCGGCCTCTCGGAAACGCCCTTCGTGAGCGACTGCGATTACGACCAGGCCCGCGCCATCCTTGGCTGGATCTATGGGCCGCTGACGCCCGCGGACGGCGACCCGACGGGCGACTTCGTCGTGTTCCAACAAGGCGAGTTCACCAAATCCGGCGAGGGAATGGCCGACGAAGGTGTCGTCTACATCCCGCCTTCGTGCCGGGAAACGCCCGGCTGCCGGGTCCATGTGGCCTTGCATGGCTGTCAGCAATCGCGCGCCGAAGTCGGGGACACCTTCATCGAAGAAACGGGCTACGCCGCGTTGGCCGATACGAACCGGCTGATTATCCTGTTCCCGCAAATCGCCGCCAGCACCGTGAACCCGCAAGGGTGCTGGGACTGGTGGGGCTATACGGGTCTCGACTATCTTGGCAAGGACGCGCCGCAGATCAGGGCGCTCTGGAAGATGGTCGAGCGGCTCGCGGAACCTCCCGTGGAGGAGGCCCCCGCCGAGGCCTCGTCCGAGCAGGAGTGACCGTCATGGACAGCAGCACGACCGTCCTGATTTTCGAGGCGCCCGTCGGCTCCGACCTTTATCGCGATGCCTTGCGCCTGCGCGAAGATATCCTGCGCCGGCCCCTGGGGCTCGCGGTGAGCCACGAGGAATTGGCGGACGACACCACGCGTCAGCACTTCTGCGCCGTGGATTGCGGTGTGGTGGTGGGCACGGTGTCCTTGCGGCCGCTGGACGAAACCACGCTGCATCTTAAGCAAATGGCGGTCGCCCAACAGAAGCGCGACGCGCGCATCGGCTCGCAGCTGGTCGCCCATGCGGAGCATTGGGGCGCATCGGCCGGATTTCGAATCATGATCGCCCATGCCCGGGTTGGCGCCGAGGGGTTCTATCTCAAGCACGGCTACATGCAGGACGGCGACGCGTTTTTCGAACAGACGATCCCGCATGTGCGGGTCAGGAAGCGGTTGGCCTAAGCGGCCTCTTACACCGCCCGGGCCTTACCCGGCACGCCGAGAGGGCACTCCAGACTTGCCCGGTCCCAACCGGCGGCATCGGCCGCCGCCTCGTAAGTGCTGATCAGAAAGTCCAGCAACGCTTGATCTGGATCGGCCGCTATCCTCACCGCATCGTAGGGCAAGACGAACTCTTTGAGCGTCTCGTGATAGAACGCTTCAGTCGGCTCTACAGGCGCTTTGTTATAGCCCTCGGGCTCTGGATAGGCATACGCGTAGAAGGCCGGGTACTCGACGCCGGGGCTGCCGGGCCAGAACCCCGCGCTGCTCACCTCGTGACTGTAAGCCTCCCGCGCAACCGCATTCGGAAGATTGGGGACGCCACCAGGATGGAGCGGCGCCGTTCGTCCCGAGAAGCGTGTGACGGCCAAATCGAAGCTGCCCCAGAAGAAATGCACAGGGCTCGATTTGCCCAGGAACGACGATCGGAACCGCTTGAATACGCGATCGATTTGAACGAGCGCGCGCCAGTGCCGCTCCGCGTATTCAGGGTCGTACGCCGCATGGGTCAAATCTTCGCTGAAGGGGATAGCATCGGGTATTTCATTCGGCATCTCATGGATCCGGACAGGAAGCCCGAGCTCCAACAAGGCACCAAGGACCGCGGCATGAAAGTCGGCCACTGTTCGGGGGTATAGGCCAACCTCCTTGGTGGCACCGTCGTCCGACGACACGACGAGAAGGTGGCGGATGAAGTCGAATGTCAGATCGAACGTGCGGTCTCCGTGCGGAATGGACGATGTCGTCAGGCCGCGCGGCGTGACATAGAGTGTGCAGGGCCACGAATGGTTGAGCCAGGGCGTTTGAACGAGACGGATCTTCCCGACGATCTGGGTCCACAAATGCAATGTGGCGGACGTGTCACGCCAGGCCTCGTATGGTAGGTCTGGCCAAGCTTCACTAGCGTTCGTCATGGTCACGGCCTCTTGTGCGAATAGATATGAAGAACACAACCGAGAAGGAGCGGACAATGAGCTTAGAGGTCGGCGACAAGGCGCCCAATTTCAACTTGCCGACGGATGGCGGCGGTAACATCTCCTTGAAAGACCACAAGGGCGAAACCGTCATCCTTTACTTCTATCCGAAGGACGACACGCCGGGCTGCACCAAGGAAGCCTGCGGGTTCCGCGATGCCCTTCCGGATTTCTCGAAGGCCAAAGCCAAGGTCATCGGCGTCTCGAAGGACCCGGTGAAGAAGCACGACAAGTTCAAGGACAAGTACGATCTCACCTTCCCGCTGGCATCCGACGAAGATGGCGCGGTCTGCGAAGCCTATGGCGCCTGGGTGGAGAAGAGCATGTACGGCCGCAAATACATGGGCATCGACCGCTCGACGTTTCTCATCGACGGCAAAGGCGTTATCCGGGGTATCTGGCGCAAGGTGAAGGTGCCGGGCCACGTGGACGAGGTGTTGATGGCGGCGCAAGACTTGTAGCGGCCGGGTAGCGCGTCCCGTGTCCAAGCCTGTCAGGCGCTTCGGCAAGCTCTTGCTGGCCGTGCTGGTTGTCCTGATTGCAGTGGCGGCGATCTTCGGCGGCCCGCCGCTCTACCGAATCGCCCTGCTCGGCTCCGGCTACATGGCACAGCCGCCGCTCTACCGCATCGCCCTGCTCGGCTCCGGCTACATGGCGCAGCAGCTTTGCGCGGGGCTGTTCGTCTCGGGCCGCAGCTTCGATCACGTGATGGCCGAGGACCTGTCCGGTCCCGGACTCGGCGCCTTGGCATTGTTCTCCCCGCACGTCGACGAGACCGGCAAGGCCGTGCGGGCATCTCCGTTCGGCGTCGGATTCGCCGGTCAGACCGCGGTTTTCCAGAATGGGCTCGGCTGCACGCTGATCCGGCATGAATCGGTGGAGGCCTTTCATGCCGAAAATCCCGATGCGTTCGGTCCGGAGCCGCCACCCGCTCCGGACGCAGAGTGGCCTGACGGATCGCGCGTGGCGGCAGGCCCCTGGGGCCCTGACTTCGACTGGCCGGACGGCTTGGACGGGCAGGCCGCGTCCCGCGCCGTGGAGGCGATCTTCGCAGAGCCGGACCCGGCACACCCCCGGAACACGCGGGGCCTCGTGGTCGTGCACAAGGGTCGGATCGTCGCCGAACGCTACGCGCCCGGTTTCGATGCGCACATGCCGCTCGTCGGATGGTCCATGAGCAAGACGGGGACGAACGCGCTCATCGGGCTGCGGATCAAGGATGGAGCGCTTGCTCTCGACGACAAGCACGTCATGCCCGAATGGCTCGGGCAAGACGACATGCGCGGCGAGATCACGCTCGACATGCTGTTGCGCATGACCTCGGGCCTCGCCTTCGACGAAGATCCCAACGACAAGCTGAGCGACGTGTCCCAGATGATGTTCGTGCACGGCAACACGGCGGCGTTCGCCGCGTCCAACCCGCTGGCCTACGCGCCCGGAACCCACTGGTCATACTCGACGGGGAGCTCGGCGATCCTGTTGGGGGTTCTGCGCGAGACGTTCGACACCGAGCAGGACTATCTGCGTTATCCCCGGGACCGTCTGTTTGGTCCGCTCGGCATGCGCACGGCGCAACTTGCGCCCGACGCGGCCGGCACGTTGATGGGCGGGGCCTTTCTCTACGCCTCGGCCCGCGACTGGGCGCGGCTCGGACTTCTGTTCTTGCGGGACGGCCGTTGGGGCGGGAAACAAATCCTCCCCGAAGGCTGGGCCGCCTATACGACGCGGCCGACGGTTCAGTCCCCCAATGACAGATACGGGGCGCAGGTCTGGCTGAAGCTGGAGAAGTCGGAGAATTTCGGCGAACCGCCCATGCCGGCGGACTCTTTTTACATGCTCGGCCACAACGGGCAGGTGGTGGCCATGGTGCCCTCCAAGGACCTTGTGGTCGTGCGTCTCGGGCAGACGCTGAGCGGCGGCTATTGGGACACGGCGCGCGACCTCGGACCGCTCGTGAACGCCTTCCCCGATATCGAGACCGCCGCCGAGCCGCCCAACCCATGAGTGGCCGTGGAACCATGCGTCCCAACGACACGCTTGTACGGGTGTGTTTGGAAAACCGCTGACATGCTTGCCGGTCAAAGGGGGAGCATAATGATGATGCGAATGCGGGCGCGGACTTTTCTAGTCGCCGGAGTGATGGCCACGGCAGCGCTGGGAGCCGGAGAGGCGCGTGCCCAAGTCGGCGATGCCGCCTATTGCCATAACTACGCGGAGTCCGTCTCGAGAGGGACGGGCGGCGCCGGACGCGGCGCAGCGCGGGGCGCGATCGGCGGCGCGGCGACCGGCGCCATTGTCGGCGGCATCCTCGGTGGCGGACGTGGTGCAGGCCGCGGTGCGGCTGCCGGCGCGATTGTCGGCGGCGCGGCGGGCGGCCTGAGGCGGTCCGGCTCGAAGAAGCGGGCCTATCAGGCCGCCTACAACAATTGCATTCGCGGCGAGTGATCCACCCACGTGCGCTTCGGCCCTTGAGGTCAGGCGAATATGCCCGCCATGGCGCCTGTCATGAAACAGGCGATCGTGCCGGCGATTAGCGCCTTCGGTCCGAGCGCCACGATCTCCGCCCGGCGCTCGGGCACCATGGTCGCAAGACCACCCAGCATGATGCCAAGGCTTCCGAAGTTGGCGAAGCCGCACAGCGCATAGGTCAGGATCACGTCGCTGCGTGGCGACAATGCGCCGTCCGGCAACTCCGCCATAGAGAGATACGCGACCAGTTCGTTGAGGACGATCTTGGTTCCCATCAGCTCACCCGCCAGTCCCGCCTCGTTCCAGGGAATGCCGATGAGCCAGGCGACCGGTGCCAACAGCCAACCGAGCAGGCGCTGCAGGCTCAACTTGAACCCACCGATTTCAGGCAGCAGGCCCAACGCCATGTTCACGAGATGCACGAGCGCGATGGCCACGATCAACAGCGCCGCCACGGCAACGACCAGCCGGAGCCCGTTGAGTGTGCCGTTGACGATGGCCTCGGCGGCGCTGGTGGCGTCCTCGTCCGGTCCGTGCTGCTGAACCGCATCGCCCGTGTAGTCTCCCGGCACCATCAGCGCGGCAATGGCGACGGCGGCTGGCGCGCTGATCACCGAGGCGGTCATGAGCGTTCCCGCCGCATCGGCCAACACCGGCGCGAGGACCGCCGCGTAAAGAACGAACATGTTGCCGGCGATCGTCGCCATGCCGGCCGTCATAACCAAAAACAATCCAGCTCGGCTCATCTCGCGCAAGTAAGGGCGGATCAACAGCGGCGCCTCGATCATGCCGACAAAGACATTGGCGGAGGACGCGACGCCCACCGCGCCGCCGAGCCCGATCGTGCGCTCGAGCAGCCAGGCGAAGCCTTGCACGATCTTCGGCAGGATGCGCCAGTAGAACAGCAAGGCGCTCAGCGCGCTCACGATGAGGATGAGCGGGAGACCTTGGGTGGCGAGAATGAAAACGTTCTGCGGCTCGGTGGCCTCGAATGGGGCGGGGCCCCCGCCAAGATAGCCGAACACGAAGGACGTTCCGGCGAGCGTGGCCTGACGCACCGCCTCGACTGCCTTGTTGAGCCAGGACAGGGCAACCGTGACCGGCGGCACGCGCAAGAGAAGGAGCGCGAGAACCACCTGCAGGGCCATGGCGCTCGCCACGATCTTCACGGAAACAGCACGCCTGTCCTCGCTGACGGCCAACGCGAACCCCAAGAGAACAAGCAGTCCGAGCGCAGACTGAAGCACGCCCTGCCACATCGCGATTGCGGTATCCCTTCGGTTGGAGAGAGATGTCGAGACGAACCGCGGGGCGCTTCCCCTACCCCCGCACGCGGTCACGCCAACGAACGGCAATTCGGCGCTTTTGTCCAGGCCGGACGGCCGTGTTATCGATCCCCTAAACAGGGGCCCTTGACTTTGAGAGCCGTTGCGGGCTTCACCGGTCTTGGTCTCAATTCCGCCTGTCATAGGCTCAATCTCTCGGGACAGTTACATTGTGACGACCCCTCGCCTCAGATCGTTGGCACGATCCATCTCCGACAACCCGCGGCCAACCATTCAGGACGGCCTGCTCTTGGCAAGCGTGTTGCTCGTCGGAGCGCTGCTCGCTCTGCAGTACAATCTCTTCTGGTTCAGTGAGGAACTATCCGAGCCTCAGCGCAAAGTCTCGCTCGCGGAGGCGCTGGCGCTGACCGTCCTACTCGGCCTGTGCCTATTCGCCTTCGCCGCCCGCCGGTTGCGCGATGTGAGATACGACGCCGTGCGCCGCGCCGTGACGCGATCGCAGATGCGGCAACTGCGCACGATGGCGTGACACGATCCCCTGACGGGGCTCGCAAATCGGCGTGAGTTGGAGTCGGCTCTCGCATCGGCAATCGCCTCGGCCGCTCATGGACGAACGCACGCGTTCTTTATGATCGATTTGAATCGCTTCAAGAGGATCAATGACGACTACGGCCACGCCATTGGTGACCGTATGCTCCAGGCGGTCGCCGGGCGGTTTCAGGCCGCGGCCCGGCCGAGCGATTTGTTGGCGAGGGTCGGGGGTGACGAGTTCGCCCTTCTCTGTTTCGATCTCGATCAGCATACTGCCAATCTTCTCGCGCAGTGCATGATGGCGACACTGGACAGCGATATCCGTGTCGGTGGACAGTCACACTAGGCCAGCGCATCGATCGGGATCGCGCTCATTCCCCAAGATGGTTCTACGGCGGACGAGATCATCCATCACGCCGACCTTGCGATGTACCGGGCCAAGCGCGAAGACAAGACGGCTCTCGCGTTCTTCGAGCCGCCGGCCGCGGACGACTGACCATCCTCGGGTCTCTTGGTTGAGGTCGGCCAACGACGCGAGTCAGCCGAAGACCTGTTCCGTGATGGTCTGGAACCAGCTGTCGGCGTAGCCGGCCTCGCGCCGCCGGAACTTCTCAGATGCGTGGGTCGGGCTGACGCCGCCAGCGCCTTCAATGGACTCGATCATGTCCCCGCCCTGCCGGTAAACGCCGGCGACGGAGATGCCATAGTGGGGCGCAACGAGGCTGTAGCAGACATTGATGAGTTTCGTCTGAATGGGCGCTTCGCCGTTCAAGACACGGGCGATCTGAATGGCGCATACCTTGCCTTGCGCATTCGCGGAGAATGCGGATTTCGGCATGGCGCCGGCAATCGAAGCGTCCCCGAGAACGTGTATTCCCGGTTGTAGCCGCGACTCGAAAGTGAGCGGATCGATCGGACACCACCCCGTTTCGTCCGCAAGACCGGCATCTTGCGCAATTGCAGGTGCTCGCTGGGGCGGGATGATATTGGCCACATCCACGCGAAACTCCCGCTTCTCCGTTACCAGCACCATCTCCTTCGGTTTGACCGCCATGACGGGTCCGAAATCGAAGATCCCATGCCATTCGATCCTGTCGCCGTAAAGGTCCTTCCAGGCGCGCCGGAACAGAAGATCCTTCGAGAACGACTCCTTCGAGTCCAGGATGAGCACCTTCGCGCGCGGCTTGTGCGTCTTCAAATAGTGCGCGATCAGGCTCGCACGCTCGTAAGGACCGGGGGGACACCGGAACGGATTGGTCGGCGGCGCGATGGCCACCACACCGTCGTCAGGCATCTGTCCGATCTGCTTCCGCAGGAGCAAGGTCTGCGGCCCCGCCTTCCAGGCATGGGGCATGATCTGCGACGCCGCTTCGTCGTAGCCCGCGATCGCGTTCCAGATGAACTCGATGCCCGGTGCCATGATCAGCCTGTCGTAGGGAAAGACTTGTCCCCCTTCCGTCCGCAGGGTCTTTGCGGCGGGATCGACACGGGTCGCTTTCTCGAACACGAGGCGCACGCCGGTTGCTTCGATCCCGTCATAGCCGAAGCGCAGGATCGAGTACGGCTTCAGGCCGCCGATCACGGCATTGCTGGAGGGGCAGGAATAGAACGCGCGATTCGGCTCAATCAGCGTCACCTCGATGCGTGGATCGGCTGCCCTCAGGAAACGGGCCACGGTCGCCCCACCATAACCGCCGCCGATCACCACCACCCGGGCAGACGAACCCGCCGCCTTCAACCGAACAGGCAGCCCTGCGGCAACGGCCGCGCCAGCGGCGGTCCCCAAGAACCGGCGGCGCGTCGGCGTGTTTGGGGCAGACCTCATGCGGCTGGCCGCCTCTGCAATAAAATGGATCTGCCTCCTCGCATCACTGCGCACCCCCTTGCATGGCAAAGAAGTCCGACAAGAGCTCGATCTCGGCGTCGGTATAGCCCTTCGCGAGCCGTTTCATCACGGTGCCTTCGCGCTCTCCCGATCGAAAATCGAGAAGCAGGTCGCGAATCTCGGCCGCCGGTCGCCCGTAGATCGATGGAAACCCGTCTTTGGCTGGAGCGCGGACATGACACCCCGAGCAGCTCGCAGCCAGCATCGCGGCCTTGGCCTCGACCGTCTGCGCCGGTGGCCGATCCTGGGCGGCGGATATCAAGAAGCCGGACGCGAAGACCAAGGCGATCGCCAAAAGTAATGATCTCACGGCGGCCCTCCTGATCGCGACGACCTTGAGGCCTTCGAGGAAGTTGGAGCCTGTCCCATCCTTGACGTGCAGGATCGGCGCTCATGGCGCGCGACCCGGCCTTGCGGAGGACCCTGTAAATGGCGCACCCGAGAGGATTCGAACCTCTGACCTCTGCCTTCGGAGGGCAGCGCTCTATCCAGCTGAGCTACGGGTGCTTTCGCGGAATCTGAGCGGGAACCTATCCAAACCGTGATCGCGAAGCAACGGCCCCTTAACTCCCATAAGGACGTATTGTACCCGATTGTCGGGGAGGCCGGACGGGCCGGCTGGTAACTTGAGGCAGGAAAACCTGGCGACCGGTTCTGATAGAATAGCTTGGGTCGATTACGCCAGGGGGTATCTGCATCATCATGGTGGTGATGATGCATTCGACGCTCGGCGTGCAAGAGGCCACGGGCAAACCGAGCTGGATGGGCGCCCTGGTGGCTTTCGCCAAGCCCTTTCGCATGCCCGATTTCTTCCTGATTTCCGGTCTTTTTCTCGCACGCGTCATCGACCGGTCCTAACGCAGATACCTCGATACGAAAGTCGTCCACTTCGCCTATTTCTACGTCCTGTGGGTGACCATTCACTTCGTGGTCAAGTCGCACCATTTTACCGAGGATGGCTTGGCCGGGTTCCTGGAGGCCTGTGCCCTAGCCTACGTGCAGCCCTTCAGCACGCTGTGGTTCATCTACCTGCTGCCCATCTTCTTCGTGGTCTCGAAGCTCACGCGTGGTACGGTCGTCAATCTGGCGCTGGGCTTCCTTGGCGCTCTCGCCGTGATCACGGCCGGCGTGCTGCTTTGGATCCATGGTCTTGCCGGGTTCGTGCGCTATGCGGGCGAGAACTCGATCGTGATCTATCTCGCCTTCTTCCTCCCCATGGCCGTGACGCGGATCGTGCTTCTGAAGGTCGCGCCCTGGCTCGACACGGGGCTGGTTTCCTTGATCGTGACCGCCATGGGCGTGGTCGTCCCGCTCATTTTGCACCGGCTGGTCCGGAATACAGCCTTCCGTTTCCTGTTCGAAAGACCCGATTGGGCCAAGCTGAAGCCCGCGCCGGTCAGCCCGCCGGCCAAGGCCTCATAAGAAGGCCTCGTGAGAGACCGGCACACCCGGCTCCCAGGCCTCACTTGACGCGCTTTGTCATAGGCGTCACCTATGCGACTCGAAATCTGAGATGGCGGGGCAGCCGAGGGTGAATAAGAAGATGGCGGACAAAAAGAAGGTCATCGTTATCGGCGGCGGTTTTGGCGGCGTCTTCGCGGCCAAATCCCTGGAGAAGCTCGGACGCGGTATGGTCGATGTCGAGCTGATCAACAACAACAACTACTTCGTGTTTCAGCCCCTCCTGCCGGAGGTGGCCTCTTCGAACCTGAACTCGTCAGACGCGGTGGTGCCGTTGCGGCAACTGCTGAGCCGGGTGCAGATCCGCCAAGCCCGCGTCATGGGCATCGATTTCGAGCGGAAGACTGTCATCGTGATCCAGGGCGCGCGCATGACGCCCGTGGAACTGCCCTATGACGAGCTCGTCATCGCGCTCGGAACGGGCGTGGACCTGGCCCGCATTCCGGGCATGTCGGATCACGCCTTGACGATGAAGGATCTCACGGATGCGCACATGCTGCGCACCCACGTGATCGGCTGCCTGGAAACGGCGGACGTCACCACCGACACGCAGGTCAAGGACCAGCTCCTGACCTTCGTCGTCGTGGGCGCGGGCTTCTCTGGTGTCGAAACCGCCGCGGAAACGAACGAGCTAATCAGCCGCGCGCTGCGCTACTATCACAACATCAAGCCCGAAGAGATCCGCATGTATCTCATCGAGTTTGCGCCGCGCATCCTGCCGACTTTCCCGGCGGACCTTGCCGAATACGCCACGAAAAATCTCCGCGCGAACGGCGTGGACGTCCTGACCGGCGTGGGCACGAAGTCTGCCACGTCCACTGGCGTCGAACTCACCAATGACCGCGTGATCAGCTCCTCGACCATCGTCGCCACGATCGGCAACGGGCCGTATCCACTTGTGGACGCGCTCGGCCTCGACATGAAATGGGGACGCATCAAGACGGACCGGTTCATGCGGGTGCCCGGCCACGACGATGTTTGGGC
>JARRPE010000004.1:14419-28655 GCA_037383205.1 Methyloceanibacter sp. | reverse complement strand
CCGAGCTTTCCTACGAATTTGTGGCCAACATGGTGCGCGATAACGTAGGCACCTCGGGGATGAAGTATTTTCCGTTCATCTTCACGCTTTTCATGTTTGTGCTAGCGCTGAATATGCTCGGCATGGTGCCCTACTCGTTCACCGTGACGAGCCATATCATCGTCACATTCGCGCTTGCCGCTTTTATCTTCGTGGGCGTCACGTTGATCGGCTTCTGGAAACACGGCATCGGCTTCCTAAAGTTCTTTGTGCCGTCCGGAGTGCCCTTCCTCATGCTGCCGCTGCTGGTGGTGATCGAGGTGATTTCGTACCTTACACGGCCGGTAAGCCTGTCAGTCCGGCTGTTCGCCAACATGATGGCTGGCCACACCATGCTGAAAGTATTCGGTTCGTTCGTCGCGGCACTTGGCCTGCTCGGCGGATGGGCGGTACTTGGATTGATGGTCGCCTTCACAGGCCTCGAACTACTCGTGGCGTTCCTGCAAGCTTATGTGTTTGCCATCCTCACCTGCATCTATCTCAATGATGCCCTTCACATGCATTGACCTACAACACACACGCATAACACCGTTTAAGGAGAGAGAATTATGGAAGCAGAAGCAGCAAAGTTGATCGGCGCTGGCTTGGCCTCGATCGCGCTTATCGGCGCCGGTGTAGGCATCGGCAACATTTTCGGAAGTTACCTTCAGGCTGCCATCCGCAACCCGTCGGCAGCCCCTGGCCAGTTCGCCAACCTGCTTCTCGGCTTTGCTCTTGCCGAAGCGACCGGCCTGTTCGGCCTCGTGGTGGCACTGATCATCCTGTTCGTGTTCTAGCCTGAGCCGTTTTAGGTTTTCTCAGAAGGACACAACCCATGCCGCAACTCGATCCCCTCGATTGGGCTCCGCAGATCATCTGGCTACTCATTACTTTTGGCATTCTCTATTTGCTAATGGTGTGGGTTGCGCTCCCGCGTATTGCATCGGTCATCGATAAGCGGGCAGCGACGATCACCGGCGACCTCGAGGCCGCCGAGAGGAACAAGCGGGAGACCGAGGAAGCCATTGCCGCCTACGAGCAGGCTTTGGCCGAGGCCAAGCAGAAAGCGCAAGCTATCATCGAAGAGGGCCGCGCGAAACTGAAGGCCGAGACGGACGCGGAGCGCGCCAAGCTCGACAAGCAGCTTGCCGACAAGGCTGCGGAAGCGGCGGCACGGATCGAAAAGGCCAAAGACTCGGCGATGAAGGAGGTCAGTTCCGTCGCGACGGAAGCCGCTGCCGACATCGTCAAGCACCTCATCGGCGTTGCGCCTTCCACGACGGAGCTGGAAAAGGCCGTTGCGGCGGCACGGAAGGCGTAAATGATGGAAGTTCTAGTATCAGCCGAATTCTGGGTCGCAGTCTCCTTCGTATTGTTCGTCGGCCTCGTTCTGTATTTCGGGGTCCATAAGAAAATCGCTTCGGCCCTTGATGACCGGGCCTCTGCGATCGCCAAGGAACTCGCGGACGCCCAGGCGCTCCGCGAGGAGGCCGAGGCCGTTCTTGCCGACTACAAGAAGAAGACCGCCAACGCTGCTCAGCAAGCGGAGGACATGATCGAGCTCGCCGCAAAAGAAGCGGAGGCGCTGGCGCTAGAAACGTCGCGCGCCATGACTGAGCAATTCGAGCGGCGCATGAAACTGGCCGAGGAGAAGATTGCCCAGGCCGAAGCCGACGCGCTCCGCGATGTCCGCGCCGCGGCCGCCGATGCGGCCGTCGCCGCCGCGCGGAACGTCATCTCCGGCTCGCTGACGCCGGAGACGGCGGACAAGCTGATCAATTCAGGCATCGACGACGTTAAGTCGAAGCTCAACTAAAGCAGCCGTTCACGAATGATAGAAATCGCGGCTTCAGGCCGGGATTTTTGTTGCCCTTGGGCGGCCCGGCGCTCTATCGCACCACCGCGATAATCGGGCCATAGCCGCCATGTCCCGGCCGGTCGTTCCGGCGAAGCTCAGGCGCGTAGATGCCTGGTGCCCAGCCCCCGTCGAGGAACAGCGCGTTCTGCACCCCGAGCCCGTCCCGGAAGGCACGCGCGAACTGATAGAAGCTGACGCGGCCTCGGGTCATGACGAAATAGACCGTGCCATCGGGCGCAACGCCCACCCCGTTACGCGGTTTGAGGTCGCGAGACTTCTCGATGAAAGCCGGATGGATGTTGCCCTCGACGACCAACATCGGTCCCGATTGCGTGGCGAAGGCGGCCTGCGGCTTCTGTGCCTCGAACCTGCCGCTCTCCAGAATGCCCGCGGGCCCCTGTCCCCAATAAAAGACGCCATTCGGCTTTTTGAAGAAATTCGGAATCTGGCTCGGACGGCCCGTGACCGTCTTGGTGTTGATCGCAGAGAGCGTTTTCCCCTGCTCGATATGGAGACCAACGGGACTGAAATCGCGTTCGTACATGCCCCCGTTCATCGCGAACACAAGGTCCCGCCCCTCGCCCTTCAGTTCAGCTGCCAGCGCATCGAATGTGCGGAGAGCGCGGCCGTCTTGCCCACGCCAGAAGAGGCGAAGATCGTCCACCGCCGGATTGAACGCGCAGACGATGTATGGCGTGCCGAGAAGCGTCTGGCTCTGACATCCGTCTGCTTCTGCCGAAGACACTCCAGAGAAGCCGAACGCCGCTGCGCAAGCGAGTGTCGTCAAACCCCAAATCGCGCGATATCGCATGATGGGTCCAGCGTCCCTATTTCAGCGCCACGAAGATCTTGTAGTCCTGGAGCCGCGTGCCCGTCCGTACAGGCAAGGATATCTCGCGCACCATGGAGAAATAGCCCACGGTTTGATTGCCTGGGACCGTCACCCGGACCGACATGCGATCTTGACCGATCTGCGCCTTGTAGGCATCCGTAGCCTTGACAGACACCGGCAGCGAGAAGCTTCCGGGATAGCCCTTCGGCCCGAGCAGGAGACGCCCGGCATAACCGTATTTCACGACGACGCGCCCGCCATAGACACGGCACTCCCGCGAGAGCTTCGTGATTTCGCCGCGATAGATGATGAAGTTCGCATCGCCGTCGTGACCATTCTGATAGACGGTCTTCAGCTTCTCGTTCGGCCAAGCCACGACCTGGGGACAGGTGTTTGCCCGTCCGTCGGCCGTCGTGATCGTCGGCGCGGCGGTGGGATCAGGTTGCGGTTGAGGGTTCGAGCCGGACAGCGACGGCATCTTGAGGGTGGGCAAGGTGTCGGGCAGCCGCTCGCTGGAAAAACCTGTCGTGCCGCCGCCGCCGCCGCAGCCGGAAACAAGCACCACACTCAGGCAGAGTGCCGCGATCCCGAATCCGCTGCTCCAGATGTGCCCGTCCTTAAGTCTCAACTCTCCCCGTCCTTCGCTTGACATGCCAGGCGTCCGAGCCTGATATGCCCGTGCGCGCGAAGATTTGTTCGATTTGACGACCAGCGCGCCCCGGGGCCGACATTGGTGCCGAAATTATCGGCCGATGTCAGTCCCTACAAGACCCGTCTCGGCCCGTCAAAAGGGGACATGTCCGTCTGTCCCGGGCACGCTCGGCGTTGTTTTGGGCTGAAATGGGGCCGTTGGGTTCGAAACGGAGCAATTCTGGAGCACGGATGACCGGCACGACCCTTGACACCCCGCAGCGCGACGAGCGTCCGAAACTCACCGTTTATCTCGCCTCCCCGCGCGGCTTCTGCGCTGGCGTCGACCGCGCCATCCAAATCGTGGAGCTGGCGCTCGAGAAGTACGGCGCCCCCGTCTATGTGCGCCACGCCATCGTGCACAATCGCTATGTCGTGGAGTCCCTTGAGGCGAAAGGCGCCGTCTTCGTCGAGGAGCTGGAGGAAATTCCCGACACCGATGCGCCCATCGTTTTCTCGGCGCATGGCGTGCCGAAATCCGTTCCCGACGCCGCGCGCAACCGGCGGATGTTCGTGCTGGACGCCACCTGCCCGCTCGTGTCGAAGGTGCATATCGAGGCCGAGCGGCTATTCGACCGCGGCCACGAGATCTTGCTGATCGGCCACGAAGGCCATCCGGAAGTGGTGGGCACGACCGGACAGTTGCCGCCGGGCGCGATTCATCTGATCGAGACGAACGAAGACGCTGAAACCTTCGTGCCCAAGGACCCGTCCAAACTCGCCGTCATCACCCAGACGACCCTGTCGGTGGACGATACGCGCGAGATCATGACGGTCTTGCAGAATCGGTTCCCGGACATCGTCGTGCCGCGCAAGGACGATATCTGCTACGCGACGACGAACCGCCAGGACGCGGTCAAGCGAATCGCGCCACAATGCGACAGGATGATCGTCGTCGGCTCGCCAAACAGCTCGAACTCCATGCGACTCGTCGAAGTCGCCGAACGCGCTGGGTGTCCGCGCGCCATGCTCCTGGAGCAAGGAAGCGAAATCGACTGGCGCGAATTCGAGAACATTCGCAGTCTCGGCGTAACGGCCGGTGCATCCGCGCCGGAAGTGTTGGTCGACAGCATCATCGATGCGTTTGCGGAGCGCTTCGACGTGAGCATCGAGACCGTGACGACGGCCGAAGAGACGATCTCCTTCAAACTGCCCCGCCCCTTGAGAGACTCGACGGCGGCATAGATGGCTGTCTACACGGACGTTAGCGATCAAGAGCTCGAGGCCTTCATCGCAAGCTACGACATCGGCGCCCTGACCTCGTTCAAGGGCATCGCCGAAGGCGTCGAGAACACCAACTATCTCGTCCACACCGATACGGACCCCTTCATTCTGACGCTGTACGAGAAACGCGTGCGGGCGGACGATCTGCCGTATTTCCTGTCCTTGATGGAGCATCTGGCCGCGCGCGGGATCACGTGCCCTCTGCCGGTCCGCGACCGGGAGGGCCGCATCTTGCGCGAGCTCGCCGGTCGGCCGGCTGCCCTGATCAGCTTCCTCGAAGGCGTGTGGATCCGGCGTCCCGACATCGTCCATTGCACCGAGCTCGGCACGGCCCTGGCCAAATTCCATCTGGCGGGGCTCGACTTCCCCATGAAGCGGGACAACGACCTGTCCCTGCCTGGGTGGCGTTCGCTGTTCGAGGATGTGCGCGAGGCCGCCGATGGGGTGATCCCCGGCCTACACGATGAGATCGCGGGCGAGCTCGACTTTCTCGGCGCGCAGTGGAACACGGACCTGCCCGCGAGTGTGATCCACGCCGACCTGTTTCCCGACAATGTCTTCTTTCTGGGCGACAAGCTGTCCGGCCTGATCGACTTCTACTTCGCCTGCAACGACATGATGGCGTACGACGTGGCCGTCTGCCTCAATGCGTGGTGTTTCGAGCCCGACGCTTCGTTCAATGTCACCAAAGCGCGCGCGATGCTGCAGACTTACGAACAGACCCGGCCCCTCACCGAGCCGGAGCTGGATGCGCTGCCGCTGCTTGCGCGCGGCGCGGCCCTGCGGTTCCTGCTGACCCGCACCTACGACCTGCTGAACACCGACGCCAATGCGCTCGTGAAGACCAAGGACCCGCGTGAATATCTGCGGAAGCTGCGCTTTCACCAGCGCGTGGAGTCCTACCGCGACTATGGCCTGGGTTCGGATTGAGGACGGAGACGATGGCGACCCGGCCCAAAGTCGTAATCCACACCGACGGCGCGTGTTCGGGCAATCCCGGGCCCGGCGGCTGGGGCGCCATCCTGGAATCGGGACCGCACCGCAAGGAGCTGAAGGGCGGCGAGGCGCAGACCACAAACAACCGTATGGAGTTGACGGCCGCCATCGAGGCGCTGGAGGCTCTCAAGAAGCCGTCCGACGTCGAACTCTATACGGACTCCAACTACCTGCGCGGCGGCATCACCGGCTGGATCAAGGGCTGGAAGCGGAATGGCTGGCGCACCGCGGACAAGAAGCCCGTCAAGAATGTCGAGCTGTGGCAGCGGCTCGAGCAGGCCGAGGCCCGGCACCAAGTGAGCTGGCACTGGGTCAAAGGCCACGCCGGGCATGACGAGAACGAACGCGCCGACGAACTGGCGCGCGAAGGCATGGCTCCGTACTTAGGGTGAGCGCATGACGGGCGGGCGGGATACCGCTGCGAGCCTATAGCGCCGCGAGGATCGACTCCGCGTCCGAGACCTCGGCGACACCCGGGTTTTCTTCCGTGTTCAGGACTTTGACGGTCCCGTCCTCGACGACCATCGCATAGCGCTTGGACCGGGTCCCGAGGCCAATGCCGCTCCCGTCGAAATCCATACCGATAGCCTTCGTGAACTCGGCATTGCCGTCCGACAGGATCTTCACCTTGCCGGCAGCACCTGTCGCCTCACCCCAGGCCGCAAGCACGAACGGGTCGTTGACTGCCACGCAAATCACATCATCAACGCCCTTGGCCTTGATAGCGTCCGCGCCCTCAATGAACCCCGGCAAATGCTTCAGGTGGCAGGTTGGCGTGAACGCGCCCGGCACGGCGAACAGCACGACCGTCTTGCCGCCAAACACATCCTTCGTGCTCAGGGTCTCGATCCCATCGGGCCCCAGCGCGCGGAAGGTGGCTTCCGGAAGCGTATCTCCTTCGGCAATTGTCATTCGGGTCGTCTCCTCGGTTCATCGGCATAGAGCCTGTGGTTTTGGTCAGCGGCAACCATAGCGGCTTGCCCGCCAAACCGCCAATCAGCAGGCGGAACGCCACGCCGCCGTTGCGCGTTACCCCTCACGATTGCCGCGACACCTCAACGCCCGACGGAGACCCTATGACGAGACTTGGTATAGTCATGATCGTAGCCGCCAGCTTCGCGGCCGGTGGATGCACGACCGGTCAGAAACGCGTGAGCGGCGCGGCCATAGGCGGCGTCTTTGGGGCCGCGATCGCAGGCCCTATCGGCGCGGGCGCGGGCGCTGCCGCCGGCGCGGCCACGGCGCCTGCCCTCACGCGCTGAGCCGAACCGGCTAGGGCTGGATACGGACCGTCTCGCTTGAGCCTTGATCCGAGACAAGCGTGAAACTCAGCGGTTTGCCCTTGATGGCGTCAGCCTCTTCAACTGTCGGGAAGACGATGGAAAAGCGCTGCCGGCCATCCTTGAGCGGCCCAAGCGCTTTTGGGACCGGCACCAAGAGTTCCTCGCTAGTGACGAATAGATCCGTGTTGGTGGCGCCGGGCGCGAACAGGGCCTCGACCTCGAGAGACGGCTCGGGCCCCTCCTGATTCGCGGTCACCACGCCAAGCCGTGGCAGCGTCTCGTCATCGGCAGAACCGGGGACACGCGCGCGCGCCTGTTCGATCAGGCGGGCATCCCCCTTGCCAAGATCGGCAGGGAGGACGGCGTCCAGGTTCACGGAGTTGGGGATGCAGAGATCCTTGCAGAGGCCATAGTCAAAGGTCAGGGCCAGTTGGACAGGCTTATCCGGCTGCTCAGGCGTGACTTTGACCGGAAAGACGACCTGGTCATCGTAACCGATCGCGGTCCCGTTCGCGTCGGCGAAGCGATGGGGCACAGGATAGAGGACGTCGATGCTCTCGACGTTCTTGGAACCGGACCAGTCGAAACTGGGCGGTACGCCCGAATCACCTGGATTTCGCCAATAGGTTTTCCAGCCGCCTTCCATCCGGAGCTGCACGCCCGCATAGCGGACAGGCGCGCCGTCCTCCTGCAGCGTACCGCTGACGAGCCGGACCTTGGAATTGGTCTGCTTGGACCAAGGCGACTGGCCGGCAGATGCCGCATGGCCGGCGCCGACCGTTCCGGCGCAACACAGCAGAGCGGCGCCCAGGACAACGAGGCTCGCTCTGCGCATCGATCCGTGTCTCATCATTTGGTCGAACATGCCTGAAGAATTTACCCGCTGATGTTTAGCCATGCGAGCTTGACCAAGAGATTAAGGAGTCACTGTTTTGTGACCGGCGCGGCGGGGACGCACGGCCCTGCCTTATTTGGAACGAAGCTCTTCCCTGAAACGGGAACTGCTGTAGCATGATCCCATGGACCCAGAGTTTCATTCCGATGAAGATGGCTATCTCGACGGCCAGCTCCTGATAGCGATGCCGTCGATGGGAGACCCCCGCTTTTCTCGTTCGGTGATCTATGTCTGCGCACACTCATCGGAGGGCGCGATGGGCATCGTCATCAACCAGCGGGCGCCCAATATCAGTTTCGCGGAGCTCTTGGAGCAGCTGAAAATCGTTCCTTCCGAGGAGCGCATCTCCCTGCCCTCTGCCTTGAACGCCATGGATGTGCATCTGGGAGGGCCTGTCGAAACGGGCCGGGGGTTCGTTCTCCACAGCGCCGACTATTTCAAGGCCGAGAGCACGCTCCCGATCAACGACAGCGTCTGCCTGACCGCCACGGTCGATATCCTGCGCGATATCGCCAAGGGGAGCGGTCCTAACAAGGCTCTACTCGCTCTGGGCTATGCGGGCTGGGCGCCCGGTCAGCTCGAGGACGAGATCCAGTCCAACGGATGGTTGAACTGCCCGGCAGACCCTGAGCTGGTCTTCGATCCGGCCGTCGACAGAAAATACAATCGGGCCCTCGACAGCCTTGGCGTCGACCCCAGTCACCTTGTGAGCGATTCCGGGCACGCCTAGGCGGCGGCAATCGCCCCTGGTCTGATCTTTCGAGTTGGTCCGAAGTCTTTTACGCCTGCGCCGTTGTCGGCCCCGGCAGGCTCGGTATGTCGCCCTGGTTTTGGACCTCGACATCGAGGCTGGACGGCGCACGTTCCGCTTGCGCCCGCTCTCGCTCTTGGCGCCGCCGGTGGTTGGCGAGCGCGTTAAGCAGCGCACCGACATCCCGCGCCGACATCGGTTCGCCATAGTAGAAGCCCTGACCGAACTCACAGCCGATCGAACGCAGATAGTTCGCATCGGCTTGGGTCTCGACGCCCTCCGCGACGACCTCCTTGCCGAGCTCGTGCGCGAGCGTCACGACCGAGCGCAGGATTAGCGGGGTCTGATCGTTGTCCGAGTTGTCGTGAACGAGCGATTTGTCGACCTTGATGATGTCGAACGGGAAGCGGTGCAAATAGCTGAGCGAGCTGTAGCCCGTACCGAAATCGTCCAGGGCAAGGCTCGCCCCGTACGTCTTCAGCCAGGTGAGGATCTCGACGGCGCGCTCGGGGTTCTCCATGACCAGCGACTCGGTCACTTCCAGCTTGAGGGTGCCGCGCGCCACCTGTTCGCGTGCGAGAAGCAGCCTGATCTCCTGCACCATGTCCTGACGGAAGAGCTGCCGGCTGGAGACGTTGACGCTGACGAAAAGCGGGTCGCGGTCGCGCGGCAAGACGCGATGCCACGTGGCCGCCTCATCCAAGGCCTGGCTGAGAACGTAGCTGCCCAGCTCGACAATCAGGCCCGACTCCTCCGCAAGGGGAATGAAGTCGCGCGGCAACAGGCGCCCACGGGTCGGGTGGTCCCAACGCATCAGCGCCTCGAATCCGGCCAGCTGGTTCGAGGCAAGGCGCGTGATCGGCTGATAGAGCACCGAGATCTGCTGGCGCTGCAACGCCATGCGCAGCTCGCTCTCGAGGGGCAGACGGTTCTCCTCTTCCGTGCGCATAGCCGGATTGAATATCTCGATACGATCCGCGCCCCGGCGTTTGGCGCGCAGCATGGCCAGCTCGCCGTCGCGCAGCATCTCTTGCGCGTTGCTCTGCGAGCCATCGTGCACCACGATGCCGATCGACGCGGTTAGGATGATTTCCTTCGTGCTGATCTTCATCGGTGTACGGAGCGCCCGGCGCACGCGCTCAGCCAACGTGGCGACGTGGTGCGGGTCGCTGTCCGAGATCAGCAAGATCGCGAACTGATCGCCACCGAGGCGGGCAAGTGTGTCCTGCGGATTGAGATGGCGGGAAAGCCGGCGCCCGAGCGTGAGCAGCATCGAGTCGCCGATCACGAGGCCGAAGCTCTTGTTGACGTTCTTAAAGCGGTCGATGTCGATGAAGAGGACAGTCGGACGGTTCGCCTGCCCTTCCGCGGCACGCGTGATGGCGCCGTCGAGGCGATCCATCAGCAGCTGGCGATTGGGAAGCCCGGTGAGGCTGTCGTGTACGGCATCATGCATGAGACGCTCGTGCGAGCGCTTCAGATTGGTAACGTCGCGTAAGAGGCCGACACAGCGCAATAGGCGAACATTCTCGTTCGGTGCCGCCTGGGCATTGAGCTCGTACCAGAGATACGTTCCGTCATGACGGCGGAGACGGAAGTCCGTCTGGAAGTCGCCGCCCTTCTTTTCCTGCAAGGACTGCATGAGCAGCCGGAAGCGCTCGCGGTCGGAAGCATGCATGTGCTTCAGGAACTCGCTGACGGAAACGTTCAGTGCCCCCGGCTCAAGTCCGAGCTCCGCTTCCACCTCGTGTCCCACGGTGATGAGATCGCGCCCGGCGTGCCATTGGAAGACGTGCGTGCCGGATCCATCCACGGCCAGGGATTTCATCTGCACCAGGCTGGGCGGTCCGAGGCTCATGGCCGATCCACCCGTATGGAACGCGAACTGGGTGACCGTGAAGCCGAGCAACACCAGGATCAGCACGAGACCCGCGATGAGGCTCGACCCGACGACTTCGCCGGAGAGTTTCCCGGTGACGATCATGGAGGCCCCGAGCAGCCAGACGATCAGCAGCATCCAACTCGGGATCAATGACAGCGCGCGGTCCTGACCGCGCAAGGCGAAATAGGCGATCAGGACGGTGCCGACGCACGCGATCACGATGGTCGAGGCGCGCGCGAGACCGGCCGCCGTCTGCGGATCGACGATTGCGACGACGATCAGGATGAACTGCGCGGCGATCCATACCCAGAACACGCTGCGGATCCACAGATGCCAGAGACCGATGCGCAAGAAGGTGTAGAGAAATAGCGCCAAGCTCGCGGCAAGGCCGGCCTCCGCGGCGGCACGGTAGGTTGCCGTGCGGTCAGGACCGACCACGAAGAGCTTGTTCCAGAACCCGAAATCGACACAGAAATAGACCAGCGCCGCCCATGCAACGAGCGCGGTGGCCGGAAAGATGGCGCGGTGGTTCGCGGCGAAGATCGCCGTCAGGAAGATCGCCAGAAGGCCCGTAATGCCCAGCAGCACGCCTTTGAACAGCATGCTGTCCTGCTGTTTGGCTTGGTAGAATTTTGGCGTCCACAACGTCAGTTGCGGCACCTTCGACGACGCCAGCTCGGCCGCGTAGGTCACGGTCTGGCCCGGCTCCAGGGTTTGCCGGATCATGTCGGCCCGATCGCTTTGGAGGGGCTCCGGCCGGACCCCTAACGAGGGCGTGACGGCGGTGATGCGGGGAGCATCGAGTTCGGGGCGAAACACACCGGAATTCGCCAGCGTGTAACGCGGCGCCACGAGCCAACGCACGATGCGGGTGTCCGTGGGGTTCGAAAGCGCAAACACCAGCCAGCTGGGATCGGTGCCCGGGGTCGAAGCCGAAACCGCCATGCGGCCGAGATAGCCGTCGGGACCGGGCGCCGTTTCAATCTGCAGCCGGTCTCCCCGGCGCTCGTAGAGCTCACCCTTGGTGGTGATCTCCATCTTGGCCGCATCGGGATCCACCCCGATGGCCTCAATGGCGTTGGCGATACCCGCGAGCGGCGGACAGAACTGCGCGAGGGCAAGTAGAAGGCCGTAGGCGAGCACAAGCGCTCCGCCCCGGCGCTGCCGCCGAACGCTTGAGCGTCTTGGCGCGGCGCATGGGATGCTCACCGAGCCATGTGCGGCCACGCTCATCCTCCGTTCTCCGACCCGCGCGGATCCGTGTCCAGCAGCGCATAGAGCACATGGTCGCTCCACTCGCCGTTGATGCGCAGATACCGGCGCGCAAGACCTTCTCGCTTAAAGCCAACCCGCTCCAGAAGTCGCATCGAGGCGGTGTTCGTCGGCAAACAAGCGGCTTCCAGCCGGTGCAGTTCAAGCGAATCGAACACGAACGGCACGACCGCGCGCACCGCGGCGGTCATATAGCCCTGCCTCGCATACGACGCTCCGACCCAGTAGCCGAGCGTACAAGACTGCGTCACGCCGCGGCGGACATTGCACAGCGTGACTCCGCCGACGAGTTCGGTGGATTTCGTATCGTAGACGAACAAGGCGTAGCCCATGTCCTCGCGCATATCGCGCAGATAATGGCGGATGCGGCGGCGGAAGGAGGCTCTGGAGAGTTCGTCCGGCGCCCAGAGGGGCTCCCAGGGCACCAGGAAGTCCCGGCTCGCGGCGCGCAATTCAGCCCAGGCCGGATAGTCCGACATCTGAGGTGCGCGCAGCAAAACCCGATCGGTCTCAAGAACCGGACCGAAATCTCCCGGGGTTGCAGCTCTCAGCAAGGCCATTCGTCAGCACCCTCTTCAGGCGGCTCTACGCGCCGGAACGACAAACTTATCGGCCACAGCTTCGAATCTTCCAAGATTAGCAACGGGCCCCACAGTCGCAAGACTGAGAGGCGTGCCCAAAACTTTCTGCAGCAAGGCGCGCAGATCGGCCGTATCGACCGCCTCGATGCGCTCGACGAGCTCAGCAGTCCTCAGCACACGCCCGCAGAACAGGACGTGGCGCGCCAGCTGTTCGGCCCGCGCGCTCGAGCTCTCAAGCGCCGCCAAAAGCCCCATCTTCATCTGGGCCTTTACGCGGCCAAGCTCGGCCTCGACGAAGCCGGTATCGGCCGCGCGGTCCAACTCGTCGCGAATGACGGAAAACAGCTCATGGGCCTTCTCGGGTGCGCCGGCCGCGTGGATGACAAACATGCCGCTGTCGGTCAGACCCGTCGAAAACGCATAGACCGAATAGCAAAGGCCCCGCCGCTCCCGGACTTCCTGGAAGAGCCGCGAGGACATACCTCCGCCGAGTGCGCCGGCCAGAATCTGCGCGGTGAAATAGTCCGGCTGATGATAGGCGGGCGCCTCGAGGCCGATCATCAGATGCGTCTGTTCGAACGGCTTGTCCGATTGACGGCGGCCGCCCCCGTAAACCGCCTCCTGAGGAGCCGGGGTTCCTTCGGCCGTCACACCGGACAGCCGGCGTTCAGCCTCCGCCACAAGCGCCGCGTGATCGACCGCGCCGGCCGCAGCCAAGACCATGTTCGGTGCTCGGTAATGCGTAGCGAGATACGACCCGAGATGATCCCGCTCGAAACGGCAAACGCTGTCCGCTGTTCCGAGAATGGGGCGCCCTACGGGCTGATCGGGGAACGCGGCCTCCGACACGAAGTCGTACGCGATGTCGTCCGGCGAATCCGAGCTCGCGGCGATCTCTTGGAGGATGACGTCGCGCTCGCGGGCGAGTTCGCCGCCGTCGAAGGACGGTTCCAAGATGATGTCGCTCAAGATATCGAGGGCGATCGGCAAATCCTTCGACAAGACGCGCGCGTAGTATCCGGTGGAATCGACCGAGGTCGCACGTTTAGATCGCCGCCGATGGACTCGATTTCCTCGACGATCTCACGTGCTGTCCGGCGCTTCGTGCCCTTGAAGGCCATATGCTCCAAGAAATGCGCGACGCCGTGCTCGGTCAGCTGTTCGGACCGGCTGCCTGCGCCAACCCAGATGCCGAGAGACACCGTCTCCACTTCAGGCATGGTGTGGCTGACGACCGTCAGACCGTTGCTCAACGTTGACCGGGTGACGCTCACGCCTCGGCTCCCGTCAGCGAGGCGGCGGCCCGCGCATGATCGACGACAAAGCCTGCGACAGTCGCGAAATCGGCGGGCAGGTCCGTGCAGCGCTCCTCGCTGCCCAATTTCAGCGTGAGACGTTCGGGTTGTTCCGGCTCGATGCCGATGGCCTGCCGGACCGCATCGGGGAATTTCGCCGCATGCGCCGTCGACAGGACGACCATCGGCGTTTTGCCGAGCCCGGTCTCCTGCTGCGCGGCTGCAACACCGACAGCTGTATGGGGGTCCACGATCAGCCCTGTCTCTTCGAAAACTTCGCGAATGGTCATTTGCGTCACGTCTTCTCCAGCGGCATGGGCACTGAAAAGCTCACAGAGCTGCCCGAACTCGCCCTGGCTCAGCGTGAATGACCCTTGGGCACGCAGATCCTCCATCAAGCTCAGAACCCTGGCCGAATCCCGCCCCGCAAGCTCGAACAGAAGGCGCTCGAAATTGCTGGCAAGCTGGATGTCCATGCTGGGACTCGAGGTCGCGATGACACCTTGCGGCTCGTAGGTCCCCGAGACAAATGCGCGGGGAAGACTGTCATTGAGGTTCGTGGCGATAACGAGGCGCTGGACCGGAAGCCCCATCGCGCGGGCTGCGTAACCCGCGAAAATATCACCAAAATTTCCAGTGGGGACCGAGAAGGCCACCGG
>JARRPE010000004.1:0-14395 GCA_037383205.1 Methyloceanibacter sp. | reverse complement strand
TTACCGCCGAGGTGAAGTAGTAGCCGATCTGGGCGAGGATCCGGGCGAAATTGATCGAGTTGATCCCGGTCAGTCCGAGGCGCGCGTTCAACTCCCGGTCGCCGAACAGGGCCTTCACGATCGCCTGGCAGTCGTCGAACGTCCCTTCGACCGCGATGTTGTGAATATTGGCTTCGGTGGCCGTCGTCATCTGACGCCGCTGGACGTCGCTCACACGACCTTTGGGATGCAGAATGAAGACATCGATGGCGTCGAGGCCGCGGAAGGCCTCGATCGCGGCGGCGCCCGTATCGCCGGAGGTGGCTCCCACGACCGTGGCGCGCTGCCCACGACGCTTCAGCGCGCGGTTCATAAACCGTGACACGACCTGCATGGCCAAATCCTTGAAGGCCAAGGTCGGGCCGTGGAACAGTTCAAGCATGAAGCTATTCGGCCCAATCTGGACCAAGGGCGCGACGGCGGGGTGGTGGAAGCCCTCATAGGCTTCCGACAACACCTCCTCGAGGTCCTCGAGGCACGGATCACCTTCAAGGTACGGGCTCATGACCCGGTAGGCCGCGTCGGCGTAATCGAGGCCAGCAAGTGCGGCGATTTCGTCCGGCGATAGCTGAGGCCAAGTCTCGGGCATGAAAAGGCCGCCATCGTCGGCCAGCGCCGCCAGGAGAGCGCCCTCGAAGGAGAGCGCCGGGGCAGACCCGCGCGTTGAAATGAACTTCAAGATATGCCTCTCACCGGACTTCCGAGACTTGTGGCCAGACCCTAGCCCCCGGAGCGCGGCCCCGCAATATGGCCGGGCAGCACGGTTAAGACCGCCTCCCGGTCATCACGCTCCACACGTAGACGGCATAAATCACCAGGAGGCACCCCGCCAGCAAGAACCACGTCAGGGCGTATTGAAGGTGCTTATTGGGGAGTTCGAGCCGGGTTTGCCCGCCTTTCGGCCACCCACCGGGCACGTCGCCCGCTTCCGCCTCCAGAAAGAACGAAAGAACCTGCACCGTACCGCCAGGAAACATGGATCGCGCCATGCCAGGAAGGTCCCGTGTGAACCACTGGTTCGCGTCCACATCATTTTCCGGCGAGAACAGGTTGGGTTCCTCGCTGGTCCGCACGAGCCCCGTTAGGGTCACGATGTTCTCGAATTGCCCCTCGCGCCGTGTGTCGGGGTCCCGATGATCTTCGGGGACGAAGCCGCGGTCGACCAAGACGACCCGTCCCGACGCCGTCTCCAGCGGCGTGATGACATGCCAACCCGGCTGGCCCTCTGTCGAGATCGCGTAGAGATAGCGTTCCAGGTCGTTGTGGAACCGGCCCTCGGCCGTCACACGCAGATAGTTCGGATCACCCCATTGTTCAGCAAGCGCAACCGCCTGCTCCAACGTGACGGGCTTGCGTTCAGTCCGCGTTTCGATGCGGTCGATGATCCGCTCTTTCCATTCGAGGCGCTGGAGCTGCCACGTGCCGAGCCAAACGAGAAGGGCAAAGCCGATCAGCGTGGCAAGTGTGAGCCTGATGAGAGCAGAAGTCGTCATGGCCTTGGGTTAGCGATCCGAGACCAGCTTGCCTTCTTCAGCCTTGTTCCGGAACTGAAGCGCAATCAAGACGCCCTTGAAACTGCGAAGCAGGAGAAGCGGCAGAACGAGCGCCGCGGTCCCCCAAGCCAGGGCATGAACCCAATAAGGCGGCTGATAGACGGCTTCGACATACAGGGCCGCGCCGACGATGATGAAGCCTGTAAACAGCATGACGAAGATGGCGGGCCCATCACCGGAATCGGCGAAATCGTAGTTGAGACCGCAGACGTTGCAAGCCGGCATCAAAGTCAGATAGCCGTCGAACATCTTGCCCTTGTGGCAGGATGGGCAACGTCCGCAAATTCCTGCCCAGACTGTCGCGCCCAAGGGGTGATGCACTCTTTCGCTATGTGGCTCGCTCATCCTCGCCCCTTGATCATCTCTTAATCATCTTTTGGCCAGGCGCGCATTGGCCCGAACCTATACGCGCAAAAACAGAAAGGGGCGGCCGCATGACCGCCCCCCCTCAGATGTCGGTGCGTCGCGCCGCTAGTGGCCGGCATTCGCTCCCGCGCCCCAGATATAGATGGAGCAGAACAGGAAGAGCCAGACAACATCGACGAAATGCCAATACCAGGCCGCCGCTTCGAAGCCGAAGTGCTTGTGCGGCGTAAAATGCCCTGCCAGCGCACGGAAAAGGCAGACCAGCAGAAAGATGGTGCCCACGATCACATGGAAACCGTGGAAGCCGGTAGCCATGAAGAACGTGGCTCCATAGATGTGGTTCGAGAAGCCGAAGCCGGCATGCATGTACTCGTACACCTGCAGGCAGGTGAAGAGGATGCCCAGAATCACGGTGCAGGTCAGGCCCCAGACAAGGCCCTTACGATCGTCATGCAGCATGGCGTGGTGAGCCCAGGTCGCCGTCGTGCCGGATGTCAGCAGGATCAGCGTATTCACCCACGGCAGGCCCCAGGGCTCGAAGGTGTGCCCGAAATAGCCAAGGGTCGGAACACCGGTTTCAGCGCTCGGAATCGGGGGCCACTCGCCACCTGTGACCACGGTCCTGGCATAGGTCACCGCATCATCGGGGAATAGTGCTACATCGAAATAGGCCCAGAACCACGCCACGAAGAACATCACCTCCGAGGCGATGAACAAGATCATGCCGTATCGGAAGTGAAGCTGAACCACCGGCGATTGATAACCCTCGGCTTCCTCCTTGATGACGTCCCGCCACCAGCCGAACATCGTGATGATCACGATCGCAAGGCCCGGAAGCACGTACCATAGCTGCGGGTCACCAGCCTTCTTGCTCACGAAAAACATGAGGGCGCCGAGCGCCAGAACCAAACCACCGATCGATCCCACAAATGGCCACGGGCTCGGATTCAGTAGATGGTAGTCGTGTTGCGGTTTTGCGTGGGCCTGGGCCATCGTGCGTTCCCCTTCCTCCCCAATCGATCTCTAGGCGCACTCAAGCGCCATGTCGCTTATGATCCCGACGCCCTATCCCCCGGCGCGGTCGCGACATCCGACGGATCATCGCTCCGGTAGAAGGTATAGGACAGGGTGATCTCCTCAATGTTTTTCGTACTCGCGTCTTCGACGATCTTTGGATCGACGAAGAACGTAACGGGCATCTCGACGCTCTGCCCGGCGGCGAGCGTCTGCTGCTTGAAGCAGAAGCATTCGATCTTCGTGAAATAGCGGCCGGCGATTTCCGGCGCCACGTTGAATCCTGCCGTTCCGCTGACAGGCTTTTCAGTCGTGTTGTGCGCCTTGAAGAAGACCAGCGCCGACTCGCCGATGCGCACGTCCACGGAACGTTGCTCGGACTTGAAGTCCCATGGGAGCTCGGAATCCACGTTCGTGTCGAACCGGATCTTGATGGTCCGGTCCAGAACCGTGTCTGGCGCGGTCTCTGCCACTTGGGGCACCCCGCCGAAACCCGTCGCTTGGCAGAACATGCGATAAAGCGGAACCGCGGCGAACGACAGACCGACCATCCCGGCCACGACGCCGGCGAGCATAAGCGCCACAAGCCCGCGCCTGTCGCGGGGCTCCGCTGTGTTCAAACCCTTATCGCCTGTCTCAGTCACGCTCAAGTCTCACCTATCAAATCTGCCGAAGGGCAACATTGCCGCCAAGCCGGACAATCGTGACGATAAAAAACAGAACGACGAGAATCGCGAGCGTCCAGGCGATTGCGATAGACCTTCTGCGTTGACGGCGTTTGCGTTCGGCTTCGGCATTTTCCATCACGACGTCCAAATGCGCGGCATCAAGCCACCGCCCAACCCAAAGCCATGCTCGACGAGCAGGACGGCGAACAATACAAGCAGGTAGAGAATGGAAAACGCGAAGAGGTTCTTCGCAGCCCGGTCGGCCTCGGCACCTTCGCGCTGGCGGTAGCACTCGTAGGCAAAGACCAGGAAGAACGCGCCGAAGATTGCGGCGACCAAGGTGTAGAGCGACCCGCCAAAGCCCATCACGGACGGCACCATGCCAAGCGGCACCAAAATGATGCTGTAAATCAGGATCTGCCGGCGCGTCTCGTCGGGGCCGTGCGTTACCGGCAGCATGGGAATTCCGGCGCGCTGATAATCGGAACTGCGGATCAGCGCCAGCGCCCAGAAATGGGGCGGCGTCCACATGAAGATGATGAGAAACATCACGAAGGATTCGAGGCTCACTGAACCCGTCGCGGCGGCCCAGCCGATCATGGGCGGGAGGGCGCCGGCAGCACCGCCGATCACGATGTTCTGGGGCGTCGAGCGCTTCAGCCACATCGTATAGACGAACAAATAGAAGCCGATGGTGAACGCCAGCAGTCCGGCGGCGACCCAATTAATCATCAGCCCCAGGCACAATACGGAGCCTATGGCGAGCACCGACCCGAAGGCCAACGCTTCGTTGGGCGAGAGCGCGCCCTGAGGCAACGGGCGCGATGCGGTGCGCGCCATGCGGGCATCGACATCGGCGTCGTACCACATGTTCAACGCACCCGACGCTCCGGCGCCCACGGCGATACATACCAACGCCGCAATCGCAAGGACGGGGTGCATCGGCACCGGCGCGGCGACAAGCCCAACCAACGCCGTGAAAATGACCAGGAACATGACTCGCGGCTTGAGCAGCTCCACATAGTCGGAGATGTCGCCCCCAACGTTGTTCCCAAGGGCGACATCCAAGCTGTCCTGTGTCGTCTCGACAGTCGTGTCTGTCATTAGCCTACTCACTCCAGCGCCCCGCTTCGGCGCCTTTGGACCTTATTTGATACGCGGGAGCGTATCGAAGGTGTGGAACGGAGGCGGCGACGAGACTGTCCACTCCAGCGTCGTGGCGCCCGGCCCCCAAGGATTGGCGGCCGCTTTCTGCTTACGCGAGAATTGCTGGATCACGGCGATGAAGAACACGACAAAGCCGGCCATTGCGAGATACGCCCCGATCGAGGAGATCATGTTCCAGCCCGCATAGGCGTCCGGATAGTCGGCATAGCGCCGCGGCATGCCCGCAAGGCCCAAGAAGTGCTGCGGGAAAAATGCCAGGTTGGCGCCCACGAACATCAGCCAGAAATGCAGCTTACCGAGGGCCTCCGAATACATGTAGCCATACATCTTTGGCGACCAGTAGTACCAGGCCGCAAAGAGCGAGAACACCGCACCGAGCGACAGCACGTAGTGGAAGTGCGCCACCACGTAATAGGTGTCGTGGAAGGACCGGTCGACGCCCGCGTTCGACAGCATTACACCCGTCACACCGCCGACGGTGAACAGGAAGATGAAACCCAGCGCCCAGAGCATGGGTGTCTTGAAAGAAATCGAGCCCCCCCACATCGTGGCAATCCAAGAGAAAATCTTCACGCCAGTAGGCACGGCGATCACCATCGTGGCGAACACAAAGTAGGCCTGCGTGTTCACGTCGAGGCCAGCGGCGTACATATGATGCGCCCAAACCACGAAGCCGATGACGCCGATTGCGACCATGGCGTAAGCCATGCCGAGATAGCCGAAGACGGGCTTCTTAGAGAACGTCGCAACGATTTGGCTGATCATGCCGAAGCCAGGCAGGATCAGAATGTACACTTCGGGGTGACCGAAGAACCAAAAAAGGTGCTGCCACAGAAGCGGATCGCCGCCATGCGCCGAGTCGAAGAACGCGGTGCCGAAGTTGCGGTCGGTCAGAAGCATGGTAATCGCGCCCGCCAGAACTGGCAGCGACAGCAGCAGCAGAAACGCAGTAACCAGAATCGACCATACGAACAGCGGCATCTTGTGAAGGGTCATACCCGGCGCACGCATGTTCATGATCGTGGTGATGAAGTTGATGGCGCCGAGGATCGACGACGCGCCGCCCAAGTGAAGCGCCAGAATGGCGAAATCAACAGCTACCCCTGGCGAACCGCTCGTCGAGAGTGGCGCGTAGATGGTCCAGCCGGCGCCGGCGCCCGTCGAACCCGGTGCGCCCGGCATGAAGAGCGAAGTCACCAGCAGGACGAACGCCATAGCCAGCAGCCAGAACGAAATGTTGTTCATGCGCGGGAACGCCATGTCCGGCGCGCCGATCATCAGCGGCACCATCCAGTTGCCGAAGGCGCCCACGGTGGCCGGCATGATGGTGAAAAACACCATGATCAGGCCATGCGCCGTGACGAACACGTTATACATCTCCGGATTGCCGAAGATCTGCATGCCGGGTTCCATGAGCTCAGCCCGCATCGCCATGGACAGCAGTGCGCCAATGATACCGCCGACCAAGGACAGGATCAGGTAAAGCGTTCCGATGTCCTTGTGGTTCGTCGAGAAGAGCCAGCGCCGCAAACCATGCGGGTGATCATCGTGATCGTGGTGGGCCGCTTCTGCCTGGGCATTGTTCGCCATGACTGTCTTCCCTTGTCGTCCTAAAGTGTTTGTATCCGGCCATCAGGCCACGTGTTGAATAGCCGGTGCGCTGCTAATCGCGCGCCGAGGCCAGCTTGCCCTTCGTATCGATCGATGCCGACTTCTTGCCGGCAACCCAGGCGTCGTATTCGTCCTGCGAGACGACACGCACGGCGATCGGCATGAAGGCGTGATTGCGGCCACAGAGTTCCGAGCACTGGCCGTAGAACCAGCCTTCTTTCTCGGCGCGGAACCAAGTCTGCTGTAGCCGGCCCGGCACGGCGTCCAGCTTGACGCCGAAGGACGGCACGGCCCAGTCGTGGATCACGTCGTTCGACTTGAGACTCACGACGACATTCGCGCCGACCGGAACCACGACCTCGTTGTCGACGGTCAGCAGACGCGGCTGGCCCTCTTTGAGCTGCGCGTCCGGCACCATGATCGAATTGAAGCTGATGTCCTCTTCCGGGTACTCGTAGATCCAGTACCACTGGGCGCCGGTGGCCGTAATGGACACGTCTGCCTTGGGGAAGTCGTACTGCGCGAACAGAAGCCGGAACGACGGGATGGCGATGGCGACCAAGATGAAGATCGGGATCACCGTCCAGGCGACTTCAAGCAGGGTATTGTGAGAGGTGCGCGACGGCTCCGGATTACTTTTCTCGTTGAACCGGACCATGACGATGATCATCAGTGCCAGAACGAACAGGGTGATGACAATGATGATGAACGTCACATAGTTATGGAAGTCGTGGATTTGCGCCATGATGGGCGTCACCGCTTCCTGGAAGCCAAGCTGCCAAGGATGCGGCTGTCCCAGGGGAAGTTCTTCGGCAAGAGCGGAACCGCTTGCGCCAAGCCCCGCAAGCGCGGCAAGAACCATCAATGCACGATGCAACATCCCCATCCCATCACTCCCAAAGCCTGCCCGCGGACCACTCCTGGTTGGGTGGTCCGGGTGCCATTATTGCCGAACGCGGACCATTTGGCCCCGCGCCCACTGTCGCATTGGCGGCGCGAATTAGCTTGCGCAAGAAATTGGCGTCGCCCCGCTGAAACCATTCTTATGCTGGCGCAGCTTAGCCCTGATGCCAGCAGTTATTATGTATTTTTAAAATCATAAAGGATATTGATTGGCAACAGTCATGATTCAGTTTTCAGTTTCTCCGCAGGCGGCGTTGCACGACAACTTCGCCCGGTGGTTGTTTTCGTAGCAAACGGCGAAGACCAGACGTGACTTCACTGACCCACGTCAAACTTGCCGGAGATCGGTTTGGTCGAATTTCGGTCCGATTGCCGGGCGAATGGCCCCGTTGCGCCATTGACCTCACCGCGACAGGGTTCGGGCGCGACAGGGTTCAGGTTTGAAGCCTTGTCCAAACGGTTGTAGCTACCCCCGATCAGATTTAGGAAGGCCGGTCCGCCCTATGCCCTCGCTCTTGGCTTCCCCTCACGCTGCCGCTTCTCGTTGCGGCTTTTGCTGGCCCGATCTGCGGTCATGGCTGCTGGCGCTGGCCGCCGCGATTTGCCTCTTCGCTGCGATCGAATCGCCGGCCCGCGCACAAGACGACGGCGCCCAATCGCCGGCGGGGCCGGCGGCCGTGCTGCGCGGCACCGTTGGCGCCTGGCAGCTCTATTGCCGGACGCCTCCGGGAGCCCGCGAAGAGAAATGCGCGATCGTCCAGATGGTGACCGACGAGCAGCGGCCGAATGTCGGGCTGAACGTGCAGCTGTTCAAATCCATCGGCGACGACGTCAACATGATGCGAGTCGTCGCGCCCCTCGGGATTTTTCTGCCCCGGGGTCTGGGGATGAAGATCGACGGCGAGGATGTTGGCAATGTGCCATACATCAAATGCGGGAAGACGTCGGGCTGCATCGCCGAGTTCGAGCTTCAGGACGAGGTCGTGACGAAGTTGAAGTCTGGCCAGAGCGCGCTGCTGATCATCTTCCCGACGGTCGAGGAAGGGATCGGCATCCCCGTCTCGCTGGAAGGGTTCACCAGCGCCTTCGAGACGCTCAAATAGCCGATAAAAAAATCGGCGGCAGAAAAGGAGATATCCGCCGCCGATTCGTCCGTCTTTGGGGGACGGAAAACGCCCGCATCCCGTGCAGGGTTCGGGACGGAGCGTGACTTGGCGAGTATATGGCCTGGCCGCCGAACGGTTCAAGTCGCGGCGCAGCAATCGGCCTCGCTCACGGCATTCATCCTAAACGCCGTGCTCGACGCACCAATCGTGCAGCGACTCGAGAATCCCGAGGGCCGAATGGCCGAACGGCGTGAGCGCGTACGTCACGGCCACGGGCTTTGTCGCGATGACCTGCCGGCTGACGAGGCCGGCCTCCTCCATCTCCTTGAGACGTTCGGCGATCATCTTCTTGCTGGCGCCGCCCAACTCCCGCGACAATGCATTGAAGCGCATCGGCTGGGCCTTCAGATGCCAAAGGATGGAGGCTTTCCATTTGCCGCCGAGGACGCGCATGCCGCGCTCGACCGGGCAGGGCTCGCCACACTGTTTCGGCGGCACGGCGGCGTTGCGCGTCTCGTCCTGTGCGGTGTGGCTGTCGGTCATCGGGCGTCACCAGGTTACGAATTGTATACTGGTTGATTATCGAAACCTGCGCGATTACGTCAAGCAGCGTTGCCCGCCCGCGTTCGGCACCGGCGCAACCCGACAGCATGCTGCGTACCCAGGAGGCTGACCCGATCATGGACCCGAAGCTGTTTAGCCCGCTCTACCTTGGCGACCTGACGCTCCCCAACCGGATGGTCATGGCACCGCTGACGCGCAACCGCGCCCTTCCCGACGGCGACGTGCCGCATCAACTCAACGCGACTTACTATGCTCAGCGGGCAAGCGCAGGGCTCATCATCAGCGAAGGCACGCAGATCTCGCCCGAGGGGAAGGGCTATATCCAGACGCCCGGCATTTACAGCGACGCGCAGGTGACGGGCTGGAAGACGGTGACGGCGGCCGTCCACGAGGCCGGCGGGCGCATATTCGCGCAGCTCTGGCATGTGGGGCGTATCTCCCACGTGTCGCTGCTGCCGGACGGGCAAGCGCCGGTTGCCCCCTCGCCCATCACCGCCAACAGCCAAGTGTTTACCGCCTCGGGGTTCGCCGACGTGTCCGACCCGCGGGCGCTCGAGACCGGAGAAATCGCGCGTGTGGTGGGCGATTACCGCAAAGCCGCTGAGAACGCGAAGGCAGCCGGTTTCGACGGCGTCGAGATCCATGCTGCAAACGGCTATCTGCTGGACCAGTTCCTCCGCGACGGCACGAACAAGCGCGATGATGCCTATGGCGGGACGGCCGAGAACCGCACCCGCTTCCTCGCCGAAGTCTTCGAGGCTGTCACGGGCGTCTTTCCGGCCAAGCGGGTCGGCGTGCGCTTCAGCCCATTTTCCAGTTTCAACGATATCGCCGACAGCGCGCCGGTCGCCACATTCAGTGTGGCGATGGCTCGGGCGAATGACGCCGGGCTCGGATACGTCCATCTCGTGGAAGGGGAGACAGGCGGTCCTCGTGATTTTCCGCCGAACGCGATCCAAACGCTGCGGGCGAACTTCTCGGGCGCCTACATGGCGAACAATGCCTATGACCGGCAGATGGCGATCGAAGCCGTCGAGAAGGGCGACGCCGACCTCGTGGCTTTCGGCACCTTGTTCATCGCAAATCCCGATCTCGTCGAACGCTTCCGCCAGGACGCGCCCTTGAATAAGCCCGATCCGGACACCTTCTACGGCGGCGACGCGGCGGGATACACCGACTATCCCAAGCTCGAGGAAGCAACCGTCTGACCCAAAGCCTTGGTAGGAGGGCGCGACGTCCAGCGCCCTCTTCCAGGCTAGGGCACCTCGGACCTGCATGCCCACAATTTTGGCGCGGTCTTGGCTAGACTGATCCGTGCCGTACCGGGCTTTCCGGAGCGGCTTTGAGGTACGTCTTCGAGGAGCGGTTGGGAGCAGTCGCCATGCGGAGAGAATCGTTGGGCTTTCGGACGAAGCTGCTGGGCGTCGTGTTGCTCTGCCTGGCTCATCCGAACGCCGCCTTCGCGGAGGCGCCTTCCAATGCGCATGAGGTTCGCGCCTCCTACCGGGTCGGCGTCGCGTCCATCGATCTCGGCGTGTTCAATCTGACGGGGAAGCTTGGCCGCAACGACTACGCCCTCAAGGCGCAAGGAGAATTCTCCATACTCGCGGGCCTTCTTTACAAGGCCAAGGGCCAGACCCAGAGCAACGGCACGCTGCGCGATGCGACCCCCTTGCCCCGGCGATTCGACTTTTCGTATGCCGACACCAACAAGAAGCAGGCCATAGAGATTGTCTTCGGCAACGAGGCGCCCCCAGCCGTCACGCGGACGCCGAAGAAGCGGCCGGACAAGAAAGCGGTGCCCATTTCGGACGCGCAGCTTCGCAATGTGCTCGATCCGCTCACGGCAGCGTTCCTGTCCGTCCACGCCCGCGTCCCGGCGGGAGACGTAGCCGTTTGCGATCAGACCCTCCAGGTGTTTGACGGCAAGCAGCTTTTCGAGCTGGTCCTTTCGCCCCGGCGCACCGAAGACCTCGGGCCGAAGGCAGCAGGCGGCCTGCGCGCCGCGGCGGTGTGCGGGGTGCGCTACCGGCCCATCGGCGGCCACCGCCCGGACAGTTCGACGGTCGCGTTTCTGGAGAAGACTGAGGACATCGAGGCGTGGCTGGTGCCTGTGCCGGGAACAGACTTCTTCATCCCCTACAAGGTCGTCGTGCCCACTTCGTGGGGAGACGGCACCGTCAAGCTGACGAAGCTGAAGACCGAGCCTGCGCCGCGGCGCGCCAGCGCCCGCTAGAGCGCTTCGGCCTCGAACAATCGGTCGATATCGCCGCCCCATGGCCCTTTGTACAAAGCGATCAGGCGGTCGGCCTCTGTGCGGCCGGTCTCGACGATTTCCATGAGTGGGGTCAGCATGCGCGTTTCGTCCTGGCCCTTGTCGTTGGGCTGGGCGCGCCGCAGAAGGCCACCCTCCGCCAGTGCCAGCACTTCACGAGCGAGGTCGCGTAACGTGCGACCTCGGAATGGCGTGGAGAGTCCGGTTCGCGGCACGGTAAGGCGCATCTCGTCGCGCTCTTCGACCGTCCAGCTCGCTATCATCGACGCGGCGTTGTCGAGCGCGGTCTGATCGTAGAGCAGCCCCGCCCACAAGGCCGGAAGCCCCATTAGGAGACCAAACGGCCCGGCGTCCGCGCCACGCATCTCCAGGAACTTCTTGAGACGCACTTCGGGAAACAGTGTCGTGAGGTGGTCGGCCCAATCCTCGATCGTGGGACGCTGACCGGGCAACGCGTCCAGTCTGCCGGCGAGAAAGTCGCGGAACGAGGCGCCGGCGACGTCGATGTAGCGCCCGTCGCGATAGACGAAATACATCGGCACATCGAGCGCATAGTCCACGTAACGCTCAAAACCCATGCCATCGCCGAAGGCAAAGGCAAGCCCGCCGGTGCGGTCCGGGTCGGTGTCCTGCCACATCTGCGCCCGGTAGGATTGAAAACCGGTAAGCTCGCCTTCCTTGAAGGGGGACCTGGCGAACAGCGCCGTCGCGATGGGCTGGAGTGCAAGGCCGACCCGCAGCTTGCGCACCATGTCGGCCTCGTCGCTGAAGTCCATGTTCACCTGCACGGTCGCCGTGCGGAACATCATGTCGAGGCCGTGACTGCCTCGTTTGGGCATGTACTGCATCATGATGCGGTACCGCTCCTTCGGCATCACCGGTATCTCGCCAAGCGTCCATTTGGGCGAGAAGCCGAGCCCGAGAAAGCCGATGCCCAGCTGATGGGCGACGGAACCGATTTGCGACAAATGCTGCCGGAGTTCGGCTTCGGTCTCGTGGATGGTTTTCAGCGGCGCGCCAGAAAGTTCGAGCTGGCCGCCGGGCTCGAGGCTGATCGATCCGCCGATAGGACAATCCGAGCACGACAGCGCAATGATGTTGCCGTTCTCGCGGACCGCATCCCACCCGAAACAATTGTGGTGCGACTCCAGCAGCGCACCGATTCCGTGCGGGCCTTCGTAAGGCACCGGCGAGTTGTCTTTGACGTTGAACCCAAACTTCTCGTGCTCGGTGCCGATGCGCCACTCGGACGGCGGCTTACACCCCGACTCCAAGTAGCCCACGAGTTCATCGCGCGACTCGATGATGGGGCTCTCGGGCCCGTCCACGCGTGTCGACATGTGAGGAGAACTCCGCTTGGGTCGATTGGAAAAGAAAAGCCGATAGCCCTTGCGCATGGGCGCGCCGCACGGGACTCGGACAAATTACTCTATTGCGGGCCAGTATATCGTATGGCGCGGCTAGTGCGGCAAGAGACAGTTGCGCGCCATAACGAAGCGTTGATCGGCACCTCGCCTGAGGATCGCTCTGCCCAATCCGGGCTCAGACCATCATGCGATGGTAGAGATCGAACATGATCCAGAGGCTGCCGCCGACCATGATGAAGATCAGCACCAGCGCAAACGCCAGTGCCACGAGATTCTCGCGCGGCGTCGTCTTGAAATCGATGTGCAGGAAGACCGCCAGATGCACGAGGATCTGCACCACGGCTAGCGCGGCAATGATGATCAGCGTGGTTTCGCGCGGCAACGCACCCGTCGCCGCCAGACTGAAGGGTATCGCAGTCAGCACGACGGCAAGCGCAAGCCCGATCAAATAGGGCTTGATGGTGCGCTCGATTTGAAGGCCCGACTTGGTCTCCATCACAGCACCCCCGGTAGATAGACCACGGAGAAGATCACGACCCAGATGATGTCGAGGAAGTGCCAGAACAGGCCGAGCCGCATGAACCGCGAAGCCACCGGGGCCGTGAGGCCTTTGAAGAAGACCTGCCCCATCATCACCAGAATCCACACCAGGCCGACGCTGACATGAAACCCGTGCGTGCCGACGAGCGTGAAGAAGGCGGACAGGAACCCGCTGCTATCCGGTCCCGCCCCTTGCGCGATCATGCCGACGAACTCGCCGATCTCGAGAAAGATGAAGCCCGCGCCCAAGAGGAAGGTGACGGCGAGCCAGAGCAGCACCTTGCCGCGGTCGCCGGCAGAGAGCGCGACAGCGGCTACGCCGAATGTCGTGCTGCTCAAGAGCAGCAGTGCGGTCTCGGCGGCGGCCCGGTCCAGCTCGAAGACGTCCTTGGGGCCCGGCCCGCCGGCCGTATTGCCGACCATGACGAGATAGGTGGCGAACAGGCAGGCGAAGATGACGGCGTCGCTCATGAGATAGAGCCAGAAGCCGAAATCTTTCTCTTCGTAGCGCTCCGCGTCACGCGGGCTGATCGTCATGTCGGCGACACTGCTCATTCGGCGGGCTCCGGCGCGGCGTTGCCGGCAAAGCCCGGCTCGTCCGCCATTTCGTTCTTCGGGGCTTTGGCGAGCTTGGCGTAGCGCTCGTCCTCGATGGCTTTCACCTCACTTGCGGTCATGACGAACTCGTCGTCGTCGTCGGAAGCGCGGTAGATGATCGTTGCGGCGATGACTGCCACGGACAGAACCGCCAGCCACCACATCCACCAGATCGCGGCGAAGCCGAAGACACCGGCCGCGACCCCGATCGCGAGACCCGCATAGGTGTTCTTCGGCATGACGATGTCTTCGTATTTTTCCGGGCGCTCATAGGCGACGCCGCGCTGCTTCATGTCCCACCAGGCATCGCGGCTCTCCACCTTGGGCAGCACCGCGAAATTGTAAGGGGCCGCCGGCGAGGACGTGGCCCATTCGAGAGAGCGGCCGTTCCAGGGATCGCCCGATAGATCGAGCGCCTCGTCCCGCTCGCGAATGCTGACGACGAGCTGGACCGCCAGACAGATCATGCCGAGCATGATGATGAAGGCGCCGATCCCGGCCACGATGAGTTGAGGCTGCCATGCGGCGATGTCGTAATGCTCAATGCGGCGCGGCATGCCGAGCATGCCGAGCACGTAGAGCGGCATGAAGGCGACGTAGAAGCCGATGATCCAGCACCAGAAGG
>JARRPE010000003.1:0-23118 GCA_037383205.1 Methyloceanibacter sp. | reverse complement strand
CAGGGGGCGGATTTCAGGTGGTCGAAACGGGAGCGGATGTTGCCGAGCGTGTAGTCGGCGGCACTATCGATGCGCGGCAGTTCGCGCCAAGACACCGGGGTTGCGATCGGTGCGCCAGGGCGCGCGCGTAGCGAATAGGGCGCAATCGCTGTCGCGCCGCGCTGATTACGCATCCAGTCGATAAAGATCTTTCCTTCCCGTTTCTCCTTGGAGGCTTGCGCCACATAGGTTCCCGGCGCTGCCTCGGCGAGTTTCAGAGCGAACCCCCGCGTAAAGGCTTTGATGTCGGGCCATGCGCGCCGGCGCTCCAAGGGACAAATCACATGGATGCCTTTGCCCCCTGTGAGCAAGGCGAAAGACTGGAGCCCTGCTGCCTTCAAAACATCGCGCAGTTCCCTCGCGGCATCGCGCACGACTGCGAACGGTACCGAGTCGTCGGGATCGAGGTCGAACACGAGCCGATCCGGCCTTTCGATATCGTCGGCACGCGCGCCCCAAATGTGCAGTTCCAGCGCACCGATCTGCGCGGCGCCGACGAGACCTTCGGGAGAATCGATCAGCAAATACGAGGACGTCTTGCCATCCTTCTGCTCAATGCTGACGGCACGAAAGTGATCGGGCAGCGAAGTCTTGTAGTGCTTCTGGAAGAAACACTTTCCGCCGCGCCCCGACGGACAGCGCACGATGCTCAGCGGCCGGTTTTTGAGATAGGTAAGAACGCGATCCTTGAACGCGACGTAATACTCCGCGATTTCCCGCTTGGTTGCCCCCTGTTCGGGAAACATCACACGGCCCGGGTGGGTCAGCCTGACGCCAAGAACCTCGATGGGATCGTCGTTGTTATCTTTGCCTCGGTTGACTTGGTCTGAAGTGTCGTCCTCTAGCGCCGTGGACACGTCTTTGGCGGCCTTGTCTTCGCGCAGTCCCAGAAAGCTTGGGTGGCGGAGATGACCGTCCTCAGTGCGTTCCGTGTAGGAGACTTGGGCCACGAGCTTGGGCGTCACCCACACCGCGCCGCGGCGGGCATCGGCCGGCAGTTTTTCGAAGGGACTCGTCTTACGCTGCAATGGCTCCATCTTTCGATGCACCATGTCGAGTGTCTCCGCGTCGAAACCCGTGCCAACGCGGCCGCGATAAACGAGCTTGCCCTTCTCGTACTCCCCGATCAGCAGAGAGGCGAAGGGACGGCCGCGCCGCTCTGATTTGCGATAGCCGCCGATGACGAACTCGTCGTTCCCGATGCATTTGGATTTGATCCACGACGTCCCGCGACCGGATCGATAAGGGGCGGTTCCCTTCTTGGAAACGACGCCTTCAAGATCGAGGGCACAAGCCTTCTCGATAACGGCCTGGCCCGCCCCCTGAATGTGATCGCTGTAGTGGATCAGCTTGCTCGCGCCTTTCAGGACATTCTCAAGCTGCGCTTTGCGCTCCAGCAGCGGCTCCGACTTGAGGTCTTTGCCGTCGAGGGAAAGCAAGTCGAAGGCGTAGTAGCGTAGGTGAACGCTGGGATTGCCCGCCGCTTTCTGCAACAAACCGAACCGGCTGACGCCCGTTTTGTCGACGGCGACGAGCTCACCGTCGATCGCAGCTGAGCCGACATTCAGCCTGCGCAGCGCTTCCGCGATGGCGGGGTATTTTTCGGTCCAGTCCTTGCCGTTTCGAGTGAGAAGGCGAACGTCGTCACCCTTGATGAGCGCCTGAATGCGATAGCCGTCATACTTCAGCTCATGCAGCCAAGCCTCGCCCTTGGGCGGCTGATCCGCGAGCTTCGCCAATTGCGGCGGCGTAAAAGTCACGCTTGCCGGACCGGACTTTTTCTTTGCGGACGAAGCTGACCGCTTGGCCGTCGACTTTTTCGCCTTCGAGCCTCTCTTACCATCGTCGGTCCCGCCCTCCGCGATGGCATCCATGCCGCGATCCGTCGTGACGCTCTTGGTCCAGAGTTTCCGCGGGTCGCGGCTCTCGTCAGCGTCTTCATCGCGTTCCTTGACGAGGAGCCAGTTCTCCCGTTTCTCGCCCTTTCGCTTTTTCATGCGGACAAGCGCAAACCCGCCCTTCAAACGTTCGCCGTGCAGCTCGAATTTGAGAACGCCTTTCTCGAGGCCTTCATGGGGGTCCCCCTTGGGTTCCCACGTGCCCCGGTCCCAAAGCATCACCGTTCCGGCGCCGTAGCCTTCCGGGATCACACCTTCGAACGTGCCGTAGTCGACGGGATGATCTTCCGTGCGAACCGCGAGGCGCTTGTCGGCCGGATCGAGGCTTGGACCTTTGGTTACCGCCCAGCTCTTGAGAACGCCGTCCAGTTCGAGCCGCAGATCGTAGTGCAGACGGCGCGCGTCGTGCTTCTGCACGACATACAGATTGCCGCCCGGCTTCGCGACGGAGCCCTTCGGTTCTGGCGTCGCTTTGAAGTTTCGCTTGGCGTTATAGTCGTCGAGCGTGGCCGTACGTGAAGCCATGATGGACTACCCGGCAGCGCGCTTCGTGGTTTTGCGCCGCGATGACTTGCTCTGTGCCGACTTGGCTTCAGACCGTTTCCGCCCGGGCTTCTTCTTGTCTTTCGCGATGCTCTTTTTGAGCGCGCTCATAAGATCGATGACATTGTCGCGGCTTTCGGCACGGTCGTCGTCCGTGCTTGCCGTCACGGCGCCGGATTCGCTCTTCTCGTTGATGAGATCGCGCAAGGCCGTGGTGTATTGCGATTTGAACGCCTCGGGATCGAACGGGGCCGATTTGCGCTCGATCAACTCCTCGGCGAGGTTCAGCATGTCCTTGTCGACCTTGACGTCGGGGATCTGCCCGAAGATCTGATCGCTCTTGCGGATCTCGTCCTCGTAGCGAAGCGTCTCGAGGAGAAGGCCCCTGCCGCTCGGCCGGATCGCCACGACATAGTCCCGGCCGCGTACAGCCATCTGGCCCAAGCCGACCTTGTCGGTATCGCGCAACGCATCCCGGATCACAGCAAAGCCCTCCTCGGATACGTCGAGGTCCTCCGGCACAACGTAATAGGGTTTGTAGTAGTAGCGCGGGTCAATCTCGCAACTATCGACGAACTGGACCAAGTCGATTGTGCGCTTGCTTTCGAGCTTGATCTCGTCGAGCTCCTCCGGCTCGAGTAAGACGTATTCGTCCTTCCCGACTTCGAAGCCTTTGACGATCTCGTCGATGTCGATGGGGCCGACGCCCGGCGCGACTTTCTGATAACGGATCCTCTGACCCGAGGGCTTGTGGATTTGATGCAGAGAAAGCCGGCTCGCCGAAGCGGTCGCCGCGTAGAGCTCGATACCGATCGAAACGAGAGAGAGGCGCAAGTGACCTTTCCAATAGGCACGTGTCGCCATGTCATCCTCCCTAATGTGGACGGCACATAGGATGCGCCGAAGTACACGGTCTGACCACCGAGATCTTAAGTCTACAGGCTGACCGTGCAGACTTTCTAAATGCCCGTGTCAAATTCCCTTGCTCAATGCCGTTGGGCTTGAGGGCATTGGCGGCAGAGTGGCGTTGGCGGCAGGTCCTTGCCGTGCGCGAACGCTGGGTGACGCATGGCTGCTGCCATAACAGCCTGTAAAGACCGCCGAATTGCGAATGTTCCCGCCTACCCTTCGTTGCTTCTGGTCCTGGCAGCGGCCACTCATCACGGTATTGACTGCGCGCATGACGCACGAACTGATCTCCGCAGATGTGCTATGGGGAGGCTGGATGACGAACGCTAGGACGGAAGCTCTTTGGAACAGGCAAAGATCGTCGACTTCATGTCCCGGGCTACCGCTTACGATCCTGCTCCCGAGGCGGTCGATCGGATAGAAACCCATGCGTCATTCGTGTTTCTCGCGGGTGATTTCGCTTACAAGCTCAAACGCGCCGTGCGGCTGCCTTTCCTCGATTTTTCAACCCTCGAAAAGAGGCGCGAGGCGTGCCTCAACGAACTTCGGCTGAATACCCGAACAGCACCCCAGCTCTACTTGGAGGTTGTTCCCATCGTGCTCACCGGCGATGGGACGCTGCGGCTGCGCGGCCCCGGTGAGCCGGTGGATTGGGTGCTGGTCATGTGCCGCTTCGAGCAAGAGGACCTCTATGACCGCATGGCAGGCGAAGGACGCCTCAAGCTCGATTCCATGCAGCAACTTGCGTCGGAGGTCGCAGCTCTTCATGGCGCGGCGGACCGCACGCTCACCAGCACACAGGGCGTCGCGCCACTCGAGGCGATCATCTCCGAGCACGAAGATGTCCTGGAGGCAGCACCTGACGACGTTCTTGCACCGGCGTCAGCCGACGACCTTGTACGGCGCACGCGCTCGGCCATGGGTGAGCTTCGGTCGCTGTTGAAGCGCCGGGCAAACACAGGCTTCGTGCGCCATTGCCATGGCGACCTTCACCTCGGCAACATCGTCGAGATCAAGGGAGCCCCGGTCCTGTTCGATGCGCTCGAGTTCGACGACAGCCTGGCAACCATCGACGTGCTTTACGACCTGGCTTTCCTGCTCATGGATCTCGGGAAGCGGCGCCTCGATGCCCACGCCAACGCCGTCCTCAATAGCTACCTCGACCAAAGCGAGACCGCGAATCTCATAGGACTTGCCGCGCTGCCCTTGTTTCTCTCCTTGCGCGCAGTGATCAGAGCCAAGGTCGCCCTCTTGCGCGGCGCACAAGCCTCGCCTGAAGAGGCCACCAAATCGCGCGACGAAGCCCGCGTGTTGTTCGCGCTCGCAGGGCGTTTCCTTGTGCCCCGAGCGCCCCAGCTGGTCGCCGTGGGAGGCTTGTCGGGGAGTGGAAAGTCGACGATCGCCCGCACGATGGCTCATGAGATCGGGGCTTTTCCCGGTGCGGTGATCGTGCGCAGCGATGTCGAGCGCAAACGGTTGTTCGGCGTGGATCTGCACGCAACATTGCCGCAAAGCGCCTATACGCCAGACGTTTCTGAGCTTGTATACGCACTGTGCCGGAAACGTGCCCGCTTTGCTCTCGAAGGCGGGCGATCGGTCATCGTGGACGCAGTCCATGCAACAGCAGCGGAGCGCGAGGCCATCGCCGCCCTTACCGGGGAATGCGGCGTCCCCTTCAAGGGGCTTTGGCTCGACTTACCGGCCGACCTGCTGACGGCGCGGGTCGCAAACCGCGTTGGCGACGTCTCGGACGCAACCCCTTCGGTCGTTCGCCAACAACTCTCCTACGACCTCGGGCCGATGGCCTTCGAACGCATCGATACAAGCGGTCCGGTCTTGGACGTCGCTCGGCGCTGCCTCAAGTGCATTCACGACACTTGTCCGTAGGACCCGCGGTGCCCTTGAACCAACGGAACGGGGTCGCCTCACGTGTGCCCATGGTGTCGAGGGCGGAGGCCGCTCGGGTCCGGCGCACCACTTTCCCGGATAAGGGTGCGCAAGCGTCGCAGTCTCCCCTCATCAAACCTCATGTTGCTGAAGCAGAATTTATGGTAATCGAAGTTTGATGGTCTTGGGTGTCCAGTTTGATGGATAGCCTCTATAAGACGGCATCGGAAAATCTCGCTGATTGAGAGACACAGGGAGGATCGTTTTGATGAAAAAGCTCGTGCAGAAGAGTTTGATCGCGGTCACAGTCGTTCTCGGCACTGCGGCGCCCGCGCTCGCGGCCGACGCCGCCGCGGGCAAAGCCGCGTTCGCCCAGTGCGCGATCTGCCATCAGGTTGGGCCGAACGCACAGGTCGTTGTCGGGCCACCCCTGAACGGTATTGTCGGCAAAAAGGCAGCGTCCTACGACGGTTTCGCCTATTCGGCCGACCTGAAGAAGCTTGGCGAAGAAGGCTATGTCTGGAACGAAGAGCACCTCGACGCATGGCTCGCGAACCCCAAGGCTATTGCGCCGGCTTCGACGATGTCACTCGCGTTTCCAGGCATCTCGGATGCTGACCAGCGGGCGAACATCATCGCTTTCTTGAAAACTCAGAATTAGCAGTCCGGGCCGCCGGCGACGTTCATGCCGCCCGCAGATCTCAGAAGCGCGCTTGTTTGAAGTGCCTTAGGATAGGCGGGCGGCCATCAACCTCGCCGTCAGGTGAGCCTTGACCACATCGCTCATACTGATCATGCCGATGAGAGCCCCATCCTCCTTCACGGGAAGATGGCGGATGCGCCGCTGCGTCATGTAATCCATGACCTCGTCAATGCTGTCCTCGGGCGAGCAGACCAGCACGACCTTCGTCATCAGTTCTGACACCGCCATGTCCGTCAGCGCCGCGCCGTGTTTGGCAAGGCCGTACGCCAAGTCACGCTCGGAGATGATGCCTTCGATGTTGTTCCCGTCCTCTGTGACGATCATGGCGCCAATGCGATCATCCTTCAGATGCTGGGCGAACTCGCGCATCGTCTCGCCCGGCTTGACCGTCTTGTAAATCTTGCCCGTGACTTTCAATATGCTGGCGACCGTCATAACCATTGGACCAACTCCTATCAGCGGCGAACCCGCGCGTAGTCGCGCAAGACTTCGGCCTCCAGCTGCACCTCGTCCAGACGATGTTTCATGACGTCGCCGATACTGATGATGCCGACCAGTTCCTCGCCGTCCTTGACCGGCAAGTGCCGGATACGCTCGCGGGTCATGACGCTCATCACCTCGTTGACCGTATCGTCGGGCGAGCACACCACGACGACCTTCGTCATCAGCGTCTCAACTAAGACCGTCGGAAGTCGGCTACTATGGGCTGCAAGGGCATAGGCTACGTCGCGTTCGGACACGATGCCGTCGATCGTACGGCCATCCATGCTGACGATGGCCGCGCCAATGCGCTCTGCACGGAGTATTTCGGCCAAGTCGAGCGCCGTTTCATCGCGGCGCACCGTTTTGACCGCCGGCCCTTTCGCCTTCAGGATGTCTGAGACTTTCATGTCGTGCCTCCGAAGCGAGGCGCGATGCACAGGTCCAGTTGCCTCGCAGAACGACCTGTTGTGTCAGAAAGTTTAGGCTCTTAGCACCCTCTGTCAAGCATTCGTGACGGTCATGAGTGCCTATTCGCATGAACTTCCGGCGCTTTTCTCGCGGCGCCAAAGATCGGCGAGATGAGCGCAAAGAGAGAGGGTCAAAAGAAGCAATATTGCCAAGGGCGTCGCGTCCACGAGCGCCGCGCGCAGGGCGAGCAACAAGCACACGCCCGGCAGCAACATCAAGAAAATGTCCGCGATGCACAAACCGCTTCGTGAGCGAACGCGATAGGCAATGAGCACGACGGCCTCGACGACGACAAAGGCCAGAACCAGGTCAACGATGCGGCCGCTCGACACCCATGCTTCCATCGAACGCTACCCGCCGCCAAACGGGGCGTTCAACCGGACGATTTCCCAATTGAGGAATGCGGCAAATGTAACCCAAGCCAGGTAGGGCACCAGCAACGCGCTCGCCATCTTCGCGTAACGGGCAAAAACAATGATCGGCACGAGCACGGAAAGCCAGAGAAGCACGACCTCAATCAACGCCCAGTCGGGACGCTGAAGACGAAAAAAGAGCATGCTCCACAGCACATTGAGCGTGCCGTTGATTGCAAACAGTCCGATGACCCATTCTCTCTGCTTCTCGGTTGGTGCGTTGCGCCACGCGGTGACGCCCGAAGCCGCGGCAAGAGCGAAGATGAGCGTCCATGCAGGACCGAAGAGCCAGCCGGGCGGTTGCCAGGACGGCTTCTTGAGCGCCTGATACCAAGGCCCCAAGTCGGTCATCGTCGCACCGAGACTGGCAATCAAGATAGCTGCGGCAGCGGCACCCAGAACCGGGAGCCATAGGCTAGATTGCCGCGCGGTCATGGCGAAACCAGGCGGAAAAGGTGCGCGAGGTCCTTGAAGAAGATTCGCACGTGAGCAACCGGCTTCTTACGCGTGAGCTTCTTGTTCATATAGGACACCCAGGTCAGCCGCTGCACATCGCGGTCCCCGCACATCGTGACAAAGCGCTCACGCCGCCACTCACTACTGTACCAAAAGCGCTGCATCATCCCCAGGATCCAGAAGACTCGGCCATGCGCTTTCATGAAACGCTTGCGGGCCGTTGCCAGCGCGCGCGCATCGCCGGTGGCGAGGAACTCGTGCACGGCGTCAGCCGCCAAACGTCCCCCCGTCATGGCATAGTAGATCCCCTCGCCGGAAGCAGGCGCGACAACGCCCGCTGCATCGCCTGCAAGAACGACATCACGACCGTTGTCCCACCGCTTAAGAGGCTTCAGGGGAATCGGCGCACCTTCCTTTCGAATGGTATCCGTCTCTTCGAGCCCCGTTTCCTGGCGCAATGCGCCCACAGCCTGGCGCAGCGAGAATCCCTTGTTGGCACTGCCCGTGCCGATACTGGCCGTGTCGCCATGGGGAAAGACCCAGGCATAAAAATCAGGCGAGTACCGGCCCTGGTAGTAGATGTCGCATCGCGTAGCGTCATAGGCGTCGCCCTCGACACGCTCGGGGATTCGAACAATCTCGTGATAGGCGAAGACGTAAGGAATGCGCTGCGCACCCGGCACCGCTTGGCGCGCGACATGCGACAGCGCACCGTCCGCTCCGACTACGGAGCGCGCACGGACTGTCCGTTTTTCGGATTTTCCCGACTCCTTGTTCGACGCGTACTGGACCACAGCCGTGCCGTCCTCATCGCGCGACAGCGTCTCGAACGTGCCTTCGACACGAGCGGCGCCGGCGTCCGCCGCGCGGTCTCGTAGCCACTCGTCGAAGACGTCGCGGTCAACCATACCGACAAAGCCGTTGTCGATCGGCATGTCGACGCGCTTCGCACTCGGCGCGAAAATGCGTGCACCCCTGGCCCGAGCGACCAGCAAATGATCGGGAATATCAAACTCGCGCATGGCCACGGGCGGGATGGCACCTCCGCAGGGTTTTATCCGTCCGGCGCGGTCGAGCAGCAGCACCGAGTGTCCCGCCACCGAAAGATCGTGCGCCGCGGTCGCCCCTGCAGGCCCTCCGCCAACAACAACCACATCGTATGTCTGCCTGGCTTCCATGGTCACCCTCTCGCTACCTGCAAGATCACGTCTCTACTTGGATGGAGGTGGGGCGCTTGAGCTACCCCCTGCTTCGACTGCCCCAGCCGTGCGGCGAGCACGGCGGACAGAACGAAAAGAACACCCTCAAGGCTGAACACGATGGCGTAGGCCGTGACGGGCGATTCCAAGAGCGCGCGGCTCAGGTCGACGCCAACCGTGCCGATAAAGCCGCCAAGACCGAATGCAAACGCCTGCGCCGCACCCCAAAGACCGATGCGCGTACCTTCCCGTTTGCTCTGCCCCTCACTGGCCAACGTCATCATCGAACCGATAGCGGCGACGGCAAAGACGCCATTGCCAGCGCCAAGCGAGAACACGGCAAAGCGAAGGGGAAATACGTCCGCCATGAAGGCACCGGCCGCCAAGGAGACAAGCGCCAGCGCCGAGGCAAGGCATCCACCCACGATCCAGACACGGAGCGACCAGCGCGCGCGGCCGAAATGGCCGCTGCCGAGCAGGCCGGCAATGAGCATGCCGACCAAGACGCCGGCGTGTTGGAGGCCCGCAAGCTTCGTGGTTTCGCCCGGTGACATGCCGAACACGGTCCCGGCAAACGGTTCAAGGATAAGATCCTGCGCGCTGTAGGCGAGCATCGATAGGAACACGAACACTGTAAAGCCGCGCGCGAGCGGGTCGGCCCACACCTCACCCAAGGCCTTCAGGAAAGGCGTTTTCGGCGCCGCAGGCTCCTGAGGTTCTGCGCGAGGCTGCGCGCGCTCCATGCCGAGCGAGGCCAAACAGGTCACGACGAACGCCGCGCCGGCGACCGAAGCGGTTACCTCGATAAGCCGCGCCGGGGTAAACGGGTCGAGGAAGTGACCAGCGCTTGTCGCAGTCACGACAATGCCCGCGATCATCATCATCCACATGACCATCGCCGCCACGGACCGTCGGCTTGGCGCGACATGGGTCGCCATGAGCGCGAGCAGCGAGGTGCCGCAGGCTCCGACCCCGACGCCGATGAGAACGAAGGCAGCGACCGCGAGTGCGACTCCCGCCGTTGTATTGGTCGTCATCCACGCGGTGGCCACGGCCGCGCCGACACCGCCGATGGCAAGGACAGCCATGCCACCGATTATCCAAGGGACGCGCCGGCCGCCCCGATCGGAGCCGTAACCGAACCGTGGACGGAGCACCTGAAGAGCGTAGTGAAGCGTGACAAGCGCGCCGGGCAACATGGCCGGGAGCGCGAGCTCGACGACCATCACGCGATTCATGGTCGACGTCGTCAGCACCACGATCGCGCCGAGTGCCGTCTGAACGAGACCCAGGCGAAGAATGCCAAACCAACCGAGCGTGCCCGCGGTCATAGCACCCCCGCCTTGTCCATGCCGAGAGCGAACGCGGTGACGAGCATGCCAAGCACATAAAGCGTGACACCGGTCGCGTTGTACCAAGGCGCACGCTCCTTCGGGCTCTCGAGCAGCCGCATCATCAGATAGAGCTGAACGACAAGCAGAAGCCCGACCGCCGCGGCGTGCCATGGATAGCCCCAAAGGTAAAGCAAGGTTACGACGATCAGCTGCGGCGCGGCCATGACGAGACAGGCGAAACGGCCGGCTCGTTCGGCGCCAAGCAGTACGGGTAATGATCCGATGCCGGATCGTTTGTCGCCCTCCACAGACTTGAAGTCGTTGAGTGTCATGATGCCGTGTGCGCCGAGACTGTACAAACCGGCGATGAGGAACACACGAAGGTTGGGCATTGCACCGGTCATAACCGCCGCGCCCGTCAGCCACGGCAAGCCCTCATAACAGGCGGCAACGGCGGTGTTGCCCCACCAGCCGTTCTTCTTCAGGCGGAATGGTGGCGCGCTGTAGGCCCATGCGAGAGCCAATCCGACGCACGCGGCCACAAACACGAACACGCCGAGCTGGCTCGCGACGACCAATGACAAGCCCGTCCAGATAATGCCAATATAGAGGCCCCACTGGCCTGGGATTCGACCCGAAGGGATCGGCCTGTCGGGCTCGTTGATGGCATCGACATGCCGATCGTACCAATCGTTGACCGCTTGACTCGTTGCGCATACCAGCGGGCCAGCCAAGACGGCGCCCATGGCAATGAGAGGCCAGCGACCCGCCAAAGGAACCCCCGCCGAGACGACGCCGCAAGCAAAGGCCCACATCGGCGGGAACCAAGTGATTGGCTTGAGCAACTCGACGACGGCGGACGGCGCTGGATGGGCAATCACAGTCATTCGAAACCTACGCTTCTCAGTGTATAGTTTACTTTACACATGGTGCGATTGGAGTCCATAGACATGCGATTTTGGGGGCAGAATTGAGCGATAAATCGGGGTCGCCGCGCTTGCCGCCGGCGCTGGATGCGCCGCGCTACGAAATGACGGGCAAGGCTGGCCGGCTCAGCTACTACATGGGGGGTGACGGCCCCCCGATGCTCCTAATCCACAGCATCAACGCCGCTGGTTCCGCTTACGAGGTCCGGCCTATTTTCGAGAACATGGCGAAGACGCATTGCGTTTATGCGGTCGATCTCCCGGGCTTCGGCTTCTCCGACCGGTCGGATCGGTCCTACACACCGCAACTCATGACCGATGCAATCGGCGACATGCTCACCGTCATCGGCGAACGGCACGGTGCGGCGCCGGTCGACGCGCTCGCCTTGTCTTTGTCTTCGGAATTCTTGGCTCGTGCGGCTCTCGAACATCCGGATCGCTTCAGGACGCTGGCCTTCGTGACACCGACCGGCTTCAGCGAACGTTCCGGACATTTCGGCCGCAAAAGAAAAACACGTGAGGTCCCCGGACTCTTCGCCATCCTAAACTTTCCCTTGTGGAGCGATGCCTTGTTCGCCGGCCTGACGTCTCGAAAGATCATCGGCTTCTTCTTGCGCAAGACGTTTGGCTCGGAAGACTACGATCGGGGGCTTGCGGAGTATGCCTATCTGACCACGCATCAGCCCAACGCCAAGAACGGACCTTATGCCTTCGTGTCGGGGAAGCTGTTCAGCACGAACGCGCCTGACCTTTATTCAAGGTTGACGCTGCCTGTGTGGATGACCACCGCGAACAAAGGAGACTTCGCGCATTTCGGCGACACGAGCTGGGCCCGAGCCCAATCCAACTGGACGGTGCAAGACTTCGACACGGGCGCCCTGCCCCAATTCGAGTGCCCTGCCGCATTCTGCGAGCATTATCGGGGATTTTTACAGAAGTCCGAGGTAGCCGCCGAAACGCCGGCTTAGCGGTCGTCGTCGGAATCGATTTCGGTAATCCCGAAACGGCGCAGCTTTGAATAAAGGCTCTGCCGGCTAAGGCCCAGCATCTCCGCCGCGGAAGCACGATTGTCGCCGGTCAACTCCAGCGCCGCTTCGATACAGAGCCGCTCGATGACATCGGTCGTCTCGCGTACAAGTTCCTTAAGTGTCACCCGGCCGACAAGTTGCGTCAGTTGCTCGACGGAATGAGGCAACTCGCCTTGAGGCCGCGGCCGAAGCCCCGTGCGGCTGCCGGCATTGCGAATCGTGAACGCGTAGCAAGGGTAGTCTCCGGTCAGGACGGAGACGCCCGAGATCTCAACATCCTCGTTTGCACCGTACTGCCCGCGCAGGATCGTCTGGAAATTCCGGACCGATCCATGCTCGCGCATATTGGTGACGAGTGTGTCGACGTCGACGCCGGGCCGGCCGATCCAGCGGTCGATCAGTTCTCCGCGCGCTTGCTCTTCGCTCGTCAGTTCTGCCAGATCGAGAAAGGCGGGGTTCGCAGTCACGATACGGCGGTCCACATCGGTGACAACAAATCCATCTGGCAGATTTTCCACCACCCGGAGAAGCTTCGAGCCAACCTTCGGCGCGGCGTCTCCCGCCTCGACCGGCGCCAGCCGAATCAGAAAGTGCGCAGACGCGTCTTGCCGAAACATCGAAGCTCCGACCGTCGTCTCGACTTTCCCATTCTGCATTTTGGCCGTTACCTCGTCGCCACGGCCGGTGGCCCGCACTTGCGCCAGATGCGCCTGCACGGCCTTGGCGCTGTCCGAATCGAAGAGATCGAGAAACGCGCGGCCGGCCAGGCGTTTGGTCGACTTGTTCAGGAGTTCGCCAGCAGCCGGATTGGCTTCCACAATCTTCATGGCGTTGGCATCTACGATCACCACGGGCTGAGACGCGATTTGGAAAAGCAGGCGATAACGGGTTTCCGCATGGCGCAGCCGAGAATATTCCCGTTCCATCGACTGTTGCGCATCGACCAGCCGCTGCTGCAACAGGGCAACGGGACGCATGTCGCGGCCGACCGCGATCACTCGGCCGCTGTCGCTGACGCGCAGCACCATATAGCGCAATGGGATGTCGGCGCCGTTCTTTGTTGGATGATTGATCTGTCGCCACCGCGAGGGCTGGTTTTCTCCGACCCCGCGCAGCATCTGCTCGATTTTGGGCCGGCTTTCAATTGTGACGGTGTCGACCCAAGGCTTTCCAACCCAGGACTCAAAGCCTTCGTTCGCAAGAGCTTCGTCACCAAGCGATACGTCGCGAATGACGCCCTTGCCGTCAAGTATCAGGGCGACGTCAGCCGTGGCAGCGATTAGTTCGGCCGCATGAACGGCGTCCAAATCACCGAGCGTTTTCTTGGGGGCCCGGAACACTTTTCCTGCTTCTCGAGCAAACACCACGGCGGGACCTTTTGAAAATTGAATTCCTTGCTTGCAGCGAACTCTTACCTTAACGGCTTTGCGTCAAGCAAGCTCGAAACCCCAAGAACGGCCCGCCTGCCGTCCTGGGCGCTCGCATCGGCTCCGACTTCTTTGACGCAGTTGGGATGGTCGAGAAAAAACCGTCCACCCACCATCACGAGCATGTCCTGACATTCTGCGACATCACGAAGGGCGCGGATAACCGCTGCGAATTCTTCTACCGCCAGCTCATTGCTGGCCGAAACTCCGACGACGTCGAAGCGATCTGATGCTGCCAGGCTTATTAGATCGTCTTCCGTGGCCACCGCACCGCCGGCCGTGTGCCAGCCGGCCCGGCGGAAAAACTCTTGCAGGATGAATACGCCGAAGGTGTGCTGGTCTCCGGGCGCCGCTACCAGCAATGCCGAGCGGCCATTGGATTGAGGAATTCCCTGGAAATCGAAAACAGCGCCATAGTGGTGCAGGAGCTGGTGGAGCCTTACCAGGGCGATCGTTACGTCTGTAAAGTCGCAAACGTCCTCCTCCCAAAGCTCTCCAAGAACCCGGGCCGCCGGCGTCATAAGCTCCAGAAATATTTCTTCGATCCCAACGCCGACCTGTTCCATTTTTTCTAAAAACTTATGGTCGGCTGTTATATCTCTATCAATAAGAATGCGTACGAATTCATTTATATCGTTGCTACCGATGCGGGCTCTTCTGACGCTTTGAGCGTTTTCAGCCGAATAAGACAGAGACAATCTAGGAATAACTGACTTTTCCACCGTTTCGACTAAGAGCTTTCTACGCTTTTCGACCGGCGCCTCGCTGATAGTCTTTAAAAACGGCTCGATTGTCGTGCAATCAAAGTTGTCCGGGCCGCAATCGGCCCAGTCTCCACGCAATTCCGCGAATGCCCTCATGTTTGCCATTTCCACCCCCCGGGAAGCCACTCCAGTGCTCGACTTCGTACTCTGGAACAGCCTTTTTTCTATTCACACCAACCCGTTGCCAAATTCGATTCGGCGTTGAGGTTGTTTGGGTCTAAGGTCTTCATTGCGACATTCGGACGCCCCTATTGGAACCCGATTAGAAGCGGATGTAAACAGAAATTTACGTCCAATTTAGTTGACAGTCGGCGGGGGTGGCTCATAGTCTTTCTCTCAAGGTCTGCGCGCAGGAGCGCGCGGCAGAAATCGAGGGGAAGACGCGATGCCCGAGTCACGGGGCACACAGGCTAAGTTCCTCTATACCGACAACGAACGCCGGCGCCGGGACGCTTCTCCCTGGACTTTGGTTCAGGGCATCCTCGCGCCGCTGCAGTTCCTTGTGTTTCTCGTGAGCCTCGGCCTGGTCATCCGCTACCTGGTGACGGGCGCGGGCTACGAGATCGCGACGATCTCAATCGTCGTTAAAACTCTGGCCCTCTACGCCATCATGATCACGGGCTCGATCTGGGAGCACGACGTGTTCGGCCGGTACCTGTTCGCGCCAGCCTTCTATTGGGAGGACGTGTTCAGCATGCTCGTGCTGGCTTTGCACACGGCCTATCTCGTTGCCCTGTTCACCCAAGCTCCAAGAGCCAGTCAGCTGCCCCTCGCGGAGCCCGCACAATGACGCAGCAACCGCAATTGGCGCAGACTTCAATTGGATGCAGCGATGCCCCCGTCCTGAAGCAGCGCGGCCAGCGGGAAGTCTTCTGCGGCCTGACTGGGATCGTCTGGCTGCACAGAAAAATTCAAGACGCCTTCTTCCTCGTGGTCGGGTCGCGCACCTGCGCACATTTAATACAGAGTGCCGCCGGCGTGATGATCTTCGCCGAACCGCGCTTCGCCACGGCCATCATGGAGGAGCGTGACCTTGCGGGTCTCGCCGACGCCAACGACGAGCTCGATCGTATCGTCGCGCAGCTTCTGGAGCGTCGTCCCGACATCAAGCTGCTGTTCCTCGTCGGGTCTTGCCCATCCGAAGTCATCAAACTCGACCTTGCGCGCAGCGCGCAGCGTCTCTCGAAAACATATGCGCCGGACGTGCGCGTCATGAACTACTCGGGAAGCGGAATCGAGACCACGTTCACCCAGGGCGAGGACGCATGCCTTGCGGCTCTCATGCCCGAACGTCCCTCGGCGGATGAGAACGCTCCGGCATCGCTTCTGGTGGCCGGCGCCCTCGCCGATATTGTCGAGGATCAGTTCCGGCGCTTGTTCGATGCGCTCGGCATCGGACCGGTCGCCTTCTTGCCCCCGCGCCGTTCATCCGAGCTGCCTGCGGTGGGACCCAATACGCGCTATCTGCTTGCCCAACCGGTCCTCGGCGACACCGCCCGCGCGCTCGAAGAGCGTGGCGCGACGCGGATCGACGCGCCATTTCCGCTCGGCGCCGAAGGGACGACCGAATGGCTTCGCGCAGCGGCGGCATTGGGGGGCGTCGCCCCTGAGCATTTCGACTGCGTCGTAGAAGCCCCGCGCGCGCGGGCACGCCAAGCGCTCGAGCCTCACCGCTTCCGTTTGGCCAACAAGCGAATCTTCTTTTTCCCCGACTCGCAGCTCGAGATTCCGCTGGCGCGGTTCGTTGCCCGCGAACTCGGCATGTCCCCGCTCGAAGTCGGCACGCCCTATCTCCATCGCGAACACCTCGGTCAAGAATTGGCGCGTCTGCCCTCCGACATCGTGTTGAGCGAGGGACAGGATGTCGAAAAGCAGCTCGACCGTTGCCGCGACTCTGCGCCGGACCTCGTTGTCTGCGGACTGGGCCTCGCCAACCCGCTGGAAGCGGAAGGATTAGCCACGAAGTGGTCGATCGAGCTCCTCTTCACGCCGATCCAAGGCTACGAGCAGGCGGGTGACCTGGCAGAACTTTTCGCGCGGCCGCTCGTTCGCCGCACGCGGCTGGAGGTGTGAGGCGCGATGCAACTCACGCTTTGGACATATGAAGGCCCGCCGCATGTCGGCGCCATGCGGATCGCTACCGCGATGAACGGTGTGCACTACGTGCTTCACGCGCCCCAGGGCGACACGTATGCGGATCTGCTCTTCACGATGATCGAGCGGCGTGACCAGAGGCCGCCTGTCACCTACACGACGTTCCAGGCCCGCGATCTTGGCGGCGACACCGCCGAATTGTTCAAGACGGCCGCTCGGGACGCCTACGACCGATTTAAGCCTGAGGCGCTGATGGTCGGCGCGTCTTGTACGGCCGAGCTCATTCAAGATGATCCAGGCGGCCTTGCGGCAGCCCTTCAGCTTCCGGTTCCCGTGGTGCCGCTCGAGCTCCCGGCCTACCAGCGGAAAGAGAATTGGGGCGCGGCGGAAACGTTCTACCGCATGGTACGCACGTGCGCCGGGCCCCATGCGCCGGCGGCGGACTGGCAGCGCGAGGCTTGCGACCTTTCGCGCAAGCCGCGTTGCAATCTGCTGGGCCCACGGCTCTCGGGTTCCGTCATCGCGACGATGTCAAAGAGATCACGTCTCTTCTTGGCGAGCTCGGGATCGATGTTCACGTGGTGGCGCCGCTCGGCGCCAGCCCCTCCGATCTCGCTGCCCTTGGCGAGGCGGACTTCAATGTCGTGCTGTACCCGGAGATTGGCCGGACAGCCGCCGACTGGCTTGCACGGACATTCAAACAGCCGGCGACAACCACCGTGCCCATCGGCGTCGGCGCGACGCAGGACTTCATCCGCGAAGTAGCGGCGCTCGCCGGTGTCGACGGCAGCCCGCTCCTGTCGGGTTCACATACGCGGCTGCCTTGGTACTCGCGCTCGGTGGACTCGACCTACCTCACCGGCAAGCGTGTCTTTATCTTCGGAGATGCCACCCACGCTCTGGCTGCAGCCCGCATCGCCAAAGAGGAACTGGCCTTCGAGGTTGTCGGGCTCGGAACGTATAGCCGTGAGTTTGCCCGCGACGTTAGAGAAGCCGCGAAGAGCTATGGCCTCGAGGCGCTCATCACAGACGACTATTTGGATGTCGAACGCGCTGTGGCCGAGGCAGCGCCGGAACTCATGCTCGGCACACAGATGGAGCGGCATATCGCGAAGCGCCTCGGCATTCCAAGCGCAGTGATCTCCGCCCCTGTGCATGTCCAGGACTTCCCCGCACGCTATGCCCCGCAAATGGGCTTCGAAGGCGCCAACGTCATCTTCGATACCTGGGTGCATCCCCTGATGATGGGTCTCGAGGAGCATCTGCTCGGCATGTTCCGCGAGGATTTTGAGTTTCATGACGGTGCGGCCCCCTCCCATTTGAGCCATGGCGGCGCGGCCGAGCCCATCGAAGTGACTGTCTCGACCGAGCACGGCGAGGAAGACGACTTCGACATGCCGGTTCGCTGGGCCGACGAGGCAGAGCGTGAACTGAAGAAGATTCCCTTTTTCGTGCGCGGTAAGGCGCGACGCAACACCGAGGCCTTCGCGCACGAGCAAGGTCTTACGTCCATCACACTTGAGACTCTGTACGATGCCAAGGCCCACTACAGTCGATAAGGCCATTCCGGTCCGTGTGGCGATCGTGACTCTGGACAGTCACCTCGCCAGTGCGACTGATCGTGCGCGGCAGATCCTGAAGCGCGACCTGCCTGGGCTGACACTCGACCTGCATTCCGTGTCCGAGTGGGGAAACGACCCGGAGGCGCTTGAGCGCGCGCGCACCGACATCGAGAAGGCCGACATCATCGTCGCCTCCATGCTGTTCATGGAGGACCACATCCAGGCCGTCTTGCCGTCGTTCAAGAAGCGCGCCGAGAGTTGCGACGCCATTGTCGGCGGCATGTCGTCCGGCGAGATTATCGGGCTGACACGTCTCGGCCAGTTCCGCATGAACGCGCGCGAACGCGGCATCATCGCTCTGCTGAAACGGCTGCGGGGCAGCGCCAGCAAGAAGCAATCCTCCGGCGCGCGCCAAATGGCAATGCTGCGGCGCCTTCCCAAGATCCTGCGCTTCATCCCCGGAAGCGCCCAAGACGTACGCGCGTATTTCCTCACGCTGCAGTATCTGCTGGCCGGTTCGGAAGAGAACATCGTCAACCTGGTTCGCTTTCTGGTGAACCGGTACGCGGACGGACCGCGCCGCGATTTGCGCGGCTCGCTCAAGCCTAAGGATCCGGTCGAGTACCCCGATATCGGCGTCTACCACCCGCAACTCCCGAATCGGGTTGGTGACAGCCTTGCCGCATTGCCGAAGACGAAGCGCGCGGCTGGCACCGTCGGTCTCCTGGTGATGCGTTCCTATCTCATTGCCGGCAATACGCAGCACTATGACGGCGTGATCGCCGCTCTTGAAGAGCGCGGCCTCAATGTCGTCACCGCATTCGCAACGGGGCTCGACACGCGGCCCGCGATCGAACGCTTCTTCATGAAGAAGGGACAGCCGCAGGTCGACGCAGTCGTCTCCTTGACCGGCTTCTCGCTTGTCGGCGGCCCCGCCTACAACGATGCGCAAGCAGCCGAAGACATTCTGGCACGGCTGGACGTGCCCTATCTTGCCGCTCACGCCGTCGAGTTCGAGACGCTGGAAGATTGGCGGGATTCCGATCGCGGACTACTGCCGGTCGAGACCACGATGATGATTGCGATCCCCGAACTGGACGGCTCGACAGGCCCGATCCTCTTCGGCGGCCGATCCGAACAGGACGGCAATCCGCGCGACATGCAAGCCCATCCCGAGCGGGTGCGAATGCTCGCAGAGCGGGTCGAGAAACTCATCGCGCTCCGCACAACGCCTCGCGCGGACCGCAAGATCGGCATCGTTCTCTTCAATTTCCCACCCAATTCGGGTGCGACAGGCACCGCGGCCTATCTGTCGGTTTGGGAGTCGTTGCACCGGACCCTGGGCGAATTGAAGACCGCCGGCTATGCGGTCGAGGTCCCGGAAACTGTGGACGCCCTGCGCGACGGAATTCTCAAAGGCAACGCGGATCGCTTCGGTGCACAGGCAAACGTGCACGCGCGCATCGCCGTCGACGACCACATTCGCAACGAGGCACACCTCGCCGATATCGAAGCGCAATGGGGACCGGCGCCCGGCAAGCACCAGGCCGACGGCAGCTCCATTCACGTGCTTGGCAAACAGTTCGGAAATGTGTTCGTCGGCATCCAGCCAGCCTTCGGCTACGAGGGCGATCCGATGCGACTCCTGTTCGAGAAGGGCTTCGCACCGACCCATGCCTTCAGCGCCTTCTACCGCTTCTTGCGCGACGATTTCGGCGCAAACGCGCTTCTGCATTTCGGGACACACGGTGCGCTCGAGTTCATGCCCGGCAAGCAGGCTGGGATGTCCGCAGCGTGCTGGCCGGACCGGCTCATCGGGACAATGCCGAACATCTACGCGTATGCGGTGAACAACCCCTCAGAGGGAACCATTGCCAAGCGCCGTGCCGCGGCCACGCTGGTGAGCTATCTGACGCCGCCGGTCTCGCACGCTGGACTTTACCGCGGCTTGGTTGACCTGAAGGCATCCTTGGAGCGGTGGCGTTCGCTGCAACCCGACGAGACGGCCGAGCGCGCGCGCCTTGTGCCGATCCTGCAAGCACAGGCCGCGGAACTCAACCTCGCAGAGGCGGAGCCGGCGTGGACCGAAGAGGCCGAGGCCCGCATCGCAGCGCTTGTCGAGGCTGTCCATGAGCTCGAGTACGAACTCATTCCGCACGGACTGCACGTGCTCGGTGAAGCCCCCGACCGCACTGAGACAATCGAGTTGCTCCTTGCCGTCGCGGAAGCAAAAGGCATGCGCCCCCATGAAAGTGCCGTCGCAATGCTTCTGGACGGGACCAAGCCTGAGGAGGCCGTAAAGCATTCAGGGCTCGACGCCAGCGAAGAGCTTTTTGCACTGTTCTCCAACCTCGCTGAAACGGCCAAACGGCTTGCGGAGAACGGCGAACTGCCTGCGCTGATCCATGCCCTCGATGGCGGCTTCACCCGCCCCGCGCCTGCCGGCGATCTCCTGCGCAATCCGGAGATCCTACCGACGGGCCGCAACATTCACGGTTTCGATCCGTTCCGGATCCCCAGCGCCTTCGCCATCGTCGATGGTCGGCAGCAGGCTGAACGGCTGCTGGCGCGGCATTTCGAGGACGGCCACGGGCTCCCGCAATCTGTGGCTCTGGTGCTGTGGGGCACGGACAATCTCAAGAGCGAAGGCGCCCCGATCGCCCAGGCGTTGGCTCTGATCGGCGCCCGTCCCCGGTTCGATACCTATGGCCGGCTCTGCGGCGCCGAGCTTATACCGCTTTCCGAGTTGGGCCGTCCACGGATCGATGTGGTCATCACCTTGTCCGGCATTTTCCGGGATCTCCTGCCACTGCAGTCGAAGCTCCTGGCAGAGGCCGCCTACCTCGCCGCCGCCGCCGATGAGCCCCTCGAGCAAAACTTCGTGCGCAAGAATGCCCTCGCCCACCAGGCGGCGCATGGCTGCGATCTGGAAACCGCCGCACTGCGGGTGTTCTCCAACGCCGAAGGCGCCTACGGCTCCAACGTCAATCAACTGATCGACTCTGGATGCTGGGATGACGAGGACGAAATCGCAGAGGTCTATGCACGGCGGAAATGTTTTGCCTATGGCCGCAACGGGGCGCCGCAGGCCCAGCGTGCGCTACTGCAGAGCATCCTCGCACAGGTCGACCTCGCCTATCAGAATCTCGAATCCGTCGAGCTTGGCGTCACGACCGTCGACCACTACTTCGACACGCTTGGCGGCATAAGCCGCGCCGCCTCCCGCGCCAAAGGCACAACGATGCCTGTTTATATCGGCGATCAAACGCGCGGTCCCGGCAAGGTGCGCACGCTCTCCGAGCAGGTCGCACTCGAAACCCGCGCCCGCGTGCTGAACCCCAAATGGTACGAGGGCATGCTCAAGCACGGCTATGAGGGCGTCCGCCAAATCGAATCCCATGTGACCAACACCGGTCGCTTCGGCCAAGGTCGCTCACCGCCTGCTCGAGGCACACGAACGGAACTACTGGACACCCGACGAAGCAACGCTCGAAGCCCTCCGTAAGGCGGGCGAGGAGCTAGAAGATCGCGTCGAAGGCGTGGGTCTGGAGGTTGTAGCCGCATGAACATCGCGCTGAAGACACCACTCAAGCGAGACGACGGCGAAGGTAGCGTCCAAGTTCATCTCGATCCGACCGTCGAGATCGGCAGCACCAAAGTGTTTTCGATCTACGGCAAGGGCGGCATCGGCAAGAGCACCGTGTCGTCGAACCTTTCAGCCGCCTTCTCCAAACTCGGAAAGCGCGTGCTGCAGATCGGCTGCGACCCGAAGCACGATTCGACCTTTACGCTCACCAAGAAGCTCGTGCCGACGGTCATCGACGTGCTCGAGGGGGTCAACTTCCACAGCGAGGAGCTGCGCCCAGAGGACTTCGTCTACGAGGGCTTCAACGGCGTCCTCTGTGTCGAGGCGGGCGGTCCCCCCGCCGGCACCGGCTGCGGCGGTTATGTCGTCGGGCAAACAGTGAAGCTCCTCAAAGAACATCACTTGCTGGAGGACACCGACGTCGTGATTTTCGACGTCCTTGGCGACGTGGTCTGCGGCGGCTTCGCCTCGCCGCTTCAGCATGCCGACCGTGCCCTCATCGTTACGGCCAATGATTTCGACTCGATCTTCGCCATGAACCGCATCGTCGCGGCAATCAAGGCGAAGTCGAAGAACTACGCAGTGCGGCTTGCAGGCGTCATCGCCAACCGCAGCGCCGCCACCGACGAGATCGACCGCTTCAACTCGGCGATCGGTCTGGAGAGACTGGCGCACATCCCGGATCTCGATGTCATCCGGCGTTCGCGCCTGAAGAAATCCGTGCTGTTCGAGATGGAGCCCTCCCCTGAGCTCGAAGCCGTGCAGCAAGAGTATCTGCGGCTCGCAGCCGCGCTATGGGCCGGCACCGAACCGCTCGATGCCACGCCGATGAAAGACCGCGACATTTTCGATTTCTTAGGGTTCGATTGATGCCAACCGTCACGTACTTAGAGCGCCGTGAGCAGCTTGAGACCTATTTCGATCGTACCGCGGTCGATGCGTGGTCGCGGCTGACCTCCGATGCCCCGCTCGGGCGTATCCGGGCCACGGTGCGCGAAGGGCGTGATCGCATGCGCAACACGCTGCTGTCGTGGCTGCCGGAGAATCTGTCTGGCGCAAGGCTGCTCGATGCCGGCTGCGGCACCGGCGCCCTCGCGAGAGAGGCGGCGCGCCGCGGCGCGGATGTTGTGGCCATCGATCTTTCGCCGACGCTCGTCGAGCTTGCGCAAGAGCGCGCCGCAACAATTCCCGGCACGGGCCGCGTTACCTTCCAGTCCGGCGACATGTTGCGCCCCGAGCTTGGCCGCTTCGACTACATCGTCGCGATGGATTCCTTGATTCACTACAGCGCCGCCGACATGGCGCGGATTCTCGGGCTTCTGGTTCCGCGCAGTACGCACGGGGTCCTGTTCACGTTCGTACCGAGGACCCCTCCCTTGGCACTGATGCACATGGTCGG
>JARRPE010000002.1:22081-23415 GCA_037383205.1 Methyloceanibacter sp. | reverse complement strand
AGCGAAGAGAAGGGTACGGAAAACCTTTTGCTTCAAAAGCCGTAGCTGCAGCTCGACCAAGTGCCGACGTATGGCTGGAACCGACTTCTAAAATTCCTTTTTGGATACGCTTCGGCAGACTTCGGCTATTCGACGTTGAGCTTACCTTAAACGCCATGAGTTTATGATAACCCCTCACTCAGACCATCCTATAGACGGTCCGAAAATGGCGCCTCAAGGCTTCAATATGGGCGCCGGCGATGTCCCACTTGGGGATGAAAACCGGTCGAGCTCCATCGGCAGTGCGAGGTCAGCGACGTTTTGTTAGCGCCCTAAACCGGACATGTTCTCGAGCCGTTGGGAGGACCGCCAATGACCTAGAGCGGACATGTTTGAAAGCTTCGAACTTCTCCATATTAGTAACAACAGCCTGCCTATGACGCTTCAGCATTATTGACTCCCAACTTATTCAGAGACGTCACAAGACCGCCCATTGGATGCATTGCGCGCCTGCCGAGGCGACTCTAAAGCAAGGGCAACTTGTAGTTTACGATTGCCCTAAACTGGTCAAGATCTTCGCTAGGGAGGTCCAAACCTGGAACACGCCAATCGATATACTCGAGCTCTAAGCGCAGCCCGACGAGCCTGCCCCGCTCTGGTTCATAGACAAGCCGATAATCGAACTCTTCTTGATCGCGAAATCCGTCATTGGCAGCATGCGACGTTCCCTGCCCCCGCCCCCAAGCTACGAGGGCTTTCAGCCCTTCGAGCCCGATCATCCCGAAGTCGTAGGATAGCGATAGCTTAGTGCCGCGCACCCCAGCCTGCTGGAAATCCGAAAGGATCATAGACGTGTATGAGGTGCCAAAACCAAACGGCTGCTGGATGCTCGCCTGATCACCGGTTTCCGAGCCAGCAAGCGTGAGCACCAACCCAGCATAGCTCCCAATCAGCCGCACAGATGCTTGATAAGTCTCGTACGGCGCATCTGCAATCAGGCCCGCACCAACGGTTCGCTGCTCCAGTACGGTCGCGCCAAAGCGCAAGCTTGCAGCGCCATCATCAAGGCCGACGGGAACCAAAAAGTCGACCTCGCCATAGGCTGTATTGAGCGTATCCTTGATCCAATAGTTGGCAATACCGACGTTCCACAAATCCGAGTGATAGCTCACGCCGGTGGTTAGAACGCCCTCGTCTTGGGTCACGCCCAGAGCTTTGCTAAAGGGCGTGAAGCTCGTCTCGTTGAGCGGCTTGAAGCGAGAGAGATAGGAAACCATGTAGTCTAAGGGCTGATCTGGCCCGCGGTCGTCGGGCATCAACGTAATGCCTTCGAAGGTAAGCGGGACCATGCGGAT
>JARRPE010000002.1:15463-22028 GCA_037383205.1 Methyloceanibacter sp. | reverse complement strand
GTACGCACCAACATGCGTCCGCCCGTGAGTTCCTGCCCTGCAAGCTTGAGGCGCCCGTTGATCTGACCGAGCGTGGTGAGCTGGTCCCCGTCCGATGAGAGCAATTCCGTTTCGCCTCCGAAGGGATTCGCATAGAGCGGTTGGCTCGTATACAGAACGCTTCGGAGCTGAAACAAATCAGCGAGATAGCCCGATTGATAGGAGAGCCACCCGCCTGTCGTCAGTGCACGTGGTTTATTGAGACCAAACGGATCTTCGTCGAACCAATAGGTACGACTATGCACGGTCAACTCCGTGTCTCGAAAAAAGGCTGGTCCATTTGGCCAGCGGTTGCGCCGTTGGGCCTCAAGCAGCGCGCTTCTAGGGTCCACGTACTGTCGCGGCCCTTTAAGCCCGTCTCTTGGTTCGAGTGGTGCTGCAAAACCCTCCCGGATGGCAGAATGGGCCTCTCGTGCGTTCGACGGGATGGGGTAATCGTTGGCGCCCTGCGCCGACCCAGACTCGGGCACGAGACAAGCGCAAAAGACTAGCGAAACAACGGGGAGAAAACGGATTATCGACCACTTCCATTTCCTCAATACCAACATCAGTCTCACCCCACCGGAGGACACCACAAAAGCGTGCGCAATCGTATACAGTCTTCAACGTCGCGGCGAGTTCATTGGCTTCGTGCTCTTGTGACAAGAAGAACGGATTGATGCCGGATGGTCTGGTTTGCTTGGCTGCGAGGCTCCAAGTCACATTTCCCGGCCACTGCTGCGTTGCGGCCGCGAGCCGCGATATACCCGACCAGGCAACCCTCCCTTATACTGCATCATAGACTGCGATGTCTGTCCGCTTAAGCCGAGGTGCTGCACCCGGGCCGAGGCACGCAAGATCCCTCGCGATGTTCACGAGGAGGCTCGCGATGTGGCTCGTCGAGCGATGAGGACCAAGGCGTTCGCCAGATCACGTGACGAGAGGAAGCGCGTCGAGATGCGCTTTGCACATTTGAAGACACATCATGGCTTCCAGCGGTTGCGGCTACGCGGCCTCTCCGGTGCGCGTGATGAGTTCCACCTTGCGGCCATCGTCCAAAACCTCAAAACGATGGCGCGTCGTCTCGCCTAGCCGCCGCCAACTCTCGCGGCCGCGTCATTTGCATGAGGGGGCGAGTAATCAGCGTGGCGTCCCGTAGCGTCACTGTCGAGACCTCAGCGCCGATTGGGGCCGGCAACACAACCACCTCATCTCAGCCGCGGCGCCGAACGGAGGCCTGGCCGGTCATACCGCCGACTTTATCGACAGCATCGGCCCCAAGCGGACATCGTTCCAATTCAGGCCCTCAAGGATGCAGGGCGATACGAACTTCGGATAAGCTGGCAAGACGACGGCGCATAAAATCAGTGGGCCGATAGCACGTTGGCTATTACGGACGACGAAAAATTGCCGCTAACAAGTCTCAACCACCAGGGTTTGAATGCTGAATTGGGTGAACTACTTGACGCGTTCAAAGACGGCAAAATCGCAAGCACTCGCTGATTTAGCCCAGCCGATATCGATGGCAGCAATCGATGACGAAGAAATTGCTAGTTAGATCGAATTCTCAGATGTCAGATACCGTTTTGGCCTAGCCCAACCCCTTACCATACTGGCATCCTTGGCTTTAGTAGGTGGCTTATTGTTTCCATTGAGGCGCCACCTGTTGCACACTGTTTTGGCTCTGAAGCAACAAACCGGAGGCCGACGATGATGACCGTTATCGTTCCAGCGCATATGCCAGAGCCCACGGCCACGATTTCGCCGATCAAGATTTCACATTGCAGCGTTCAGACGGCCCAAGTCCCGGCGATGAAGGCGTGGTACCAGACGGTGCTCGGCGCAGCGACAGTATTTGAAACCGAAAAAATCTGCCTGCTAACTTTTGACGAAGAGCACCATCGGATTGCACTAGTCCATAGTGACGATGCGACGCCTAATGATCATCGAGGACCAAGCATCGTCCATATTGCGATGACCTACGCGAAGATTGGCGATTTGGTGTCGACTTACGAGCGGCTCAAGGAGATCGGGATCGTGCCTGACATGACGATCAACCATGGCCCCACCACATCATTCTATTATCGCGATCCAGACGGCAACCACCTAGAGCTCATGATCGACAACTTTCCCAACGTTGCCGCGCTAGAGGCTTGGTTCAAATCCGGTGCACACAAGCGACTACGGTAAGTCGAGACGATTCTTTGATGCGGAACGCCAGGCGCAGAGACATCGCTGCGGCCAGCACGAGCATAATGGCCGACGTCTTATCGGAACCCGTCTGCTTTGTGAGGATAACCGCGATCATCAGAGTGACGCCGCCAGATGGCCCCATGCAAAGATCATAGTTTACCGAGGCTCCGGTTACCCTTACGTGGCCGGGCACAATCTTTGCCATGATTTTCCGCGCGGCCCCGAGTAGATTGATACGATCATGGCAAACGCAAGCGGGCGGGCAAAGGCAATCTAGAGGACGTTCAAGTTGTTAGGCATTAGCAGCGGATATGCGGAATGATCGCAGCGGTCGCCGCGCCTATTATTACGGCTTAGGGTCCGAAGAGATCCGAAAGCAAGCGGGAAGCAGCGTCACTAGCATGAGGGCGACGTTTATATTGTCATCGAATGGGTTGGAGAATCTCCGTTGCAGCGGGTCCTGCTCTAACGAAACGTATGTCCACAGCTAATGTGGGTTACTGTCAGGGTACGGCTGACAAATTAGGTTAGGCGGCGTGAGCCCATTGCAATGCGGTGAAGGGCGGCTAATTCCGATCAATGCATCCAGGTTCTTATCGCAAATTCTGGATAACCTCTGCCTTAACCATCCTTTTGGCGATTTCAGCGATTGGAGTACTGCGCGCCTACAGTGTGGCGCGAGTTGGCGCGGGATACATGGCCCAAAAACTCTGTTCCGGCGTTCTTGTGTCTAGGCGCGCTGCCGACGATGTTACGGCTGAGAACCTCACTGGGTCCGGTCTAGAGATCTTGCGTCTTTTTTCAGTCGACATCGATCTCGATGCTGAGCAAGTGACAGCATCCCTATACGGCCTCGTCGTCGAAACAGCGATACACCGCGATGGGTTTGGCTGCACGCTTCTCCATGGAGCAAGCGCCGAGAAGCTTCGGGCGCAGACAGCAGGGCTACTCCGTAAACAGCCGCCATTGGATAGCGATGCAGAGTGGCCGGCCGGCAGCAAAGTTTCCGATTTTGCGCTGGCTTCGGGTGTCGACGAACAAGCCATGCGCGCGACGATTGACGAGATGTTTTCCGAACCGGACTCATCTCGCCTGCGCCGAACGTGGGCGCTTGTCGTCGTTCACAAAGCTCGCATCGTGGCAGAGCGCTATGCGCCGGGGTTTCATAAGGATATGCCGCTAATCGGCTGGTCGCTTTCCAAGACGGCAACCAACGCGTTGGTGGGCATGCGCGTCATGGATGGCGTACTTTCCCTCGAGGATGAGGCCCTAGTGTCACAGTGGCGCGACAAAGAAGATCCACGCCGGTCAATTACGCTAGAAGAGTTGATGCGTATGACCAGTGGACTCGAGTTTGACCAGCGCCAGGATGCACCCTGGATGCTCTTTGTCGAGCCGGACGATGCACACTTCGCAGCGTCGAAGCCGCTTGCTTACTCGCCGGGTAGCCATTGGTCTTATTCAAGCGGCAACACCAACATCATCGCTGCCATTCTGCGCGAGACATTTGCCGACGAGCGCGAGTACTTGCGATTCCCGCAAGAGCGTCTGTTCAGACCTCTTGGAATGCGCACAGCCAGTCTCGCACCAGACGATGCGGGCACATTTGTTAGTTCTGCATTCCTGTATGCCTCGGCACGCGACTGGGCGCGGCTTGCTTTGTTATACTTGCAAGACGGGGTATGGGAAGGTCAGCGTCTCCTTCCGAAAGGCTGGGTGGAGAACTCTCTCAGGGCTACAAAGGAATCTCCCGACCAGCAATACGGAGCGCAACTGTGGCTCAAGCTGCCCGAATGGGTGGGTCCTGATGGGCCACTTATGCCACGAGACACATATTTCATGCTTGGCCGTGATGCCTATTACATGCTTGGATTCCATGGGCAGGTGGTAGCAATTTCGTCTTCGCGCGACCTGATCGTCGTGCGGCTCGGCCTCACGCGCAGCGACGGCAGGAGCATTGCGTGGGATTTGGCTCCACTGATCCGAGCTTTTCCTGATAAAGAGGCGCAGTAACATCGCAATTTGATGGCGGCTTTTGCATGAAGCAGACTTATTGGCCGTGTAAGCCGAACCTTGCTTTTTTGCTCAAGGCGGCCAGGGCAGCTGATCGAGCTCACTTCACCAAAACTGCGGGGCTACGTCCCTCCAGGCAGCGTTAACAAGAGCGTCAGCATTCCGGTCTAGAGGTCACTGGATCCCCAAGGCTTTCTCCCAGTAAGGCAGCCCGTCAGCGTGATGGGCGATCATCTTCCAGACGCCGCCTTCGGAGCGGAATACGCTAGTTTCCCGGACCGAGGTGTCGGCTAACTCACCGTTTGGCTTCCTAACCCGGCCCTGAGTCAGGTGTTGTGCAACCGCCATGTCGCCATGGACCACAATATGAATATCGGCGCCGTGAACTTCGCCCCCGGTACTCTTGTCGGCCTGCGCCTTCCAGTCGGCATAGGTTGCCTCCCAGCCGACCCTATACGTCCCTTCCGCGCCCATATAGGTCACATATTCGCCGTGGGAACGGATCTCGGCAAGAGGGATCGGATCGCCGTTCAGCATGGCGTTCAATGTCACAAACCACTGGTCTACCGCCGCACGGACAGCCTGTTCGTCGTCGCCAGCCATAGTGGCCCTCCCTCGAAAGAATCGATACAAAAACAACGATACCGACGACTATGCCCCATCGTCTGAGCCTTCGTCCCCACTTTTGCTCAGCCCATACAGATAACAGACAAGGCTGACCGTTTCTCTGGTTATCTGAATCTGTAGTCACCGTCTGGTCGGGGTAAGCCTCGATGTTATTTGAGGAAATGAACGAATGTCCGACCCGACCGACGCGCCAAGTTCTTTAACACCTCGCCGAGCGGCCATCGCAGCATCCGTGGGCAATGTGCTGGAATGGTATGATTTTGCTGTTTACGCCTTCTTCGCCGGAACGATTGGGCGCTTGTTCTTCCCAAACTCGAACGACATAGACTCGCTAATAGCCGCTTTTGGCGTGTTTGCGGCTGGCTACATAATGCGCCCTCTCGGCGGCATTCTCTTTGGACACATAGGCGACCGGTACGGACGCAAACCAGTACTCGTTGTATCGACGCTTGCTATGGCGATCCCAACCTTCGCGATGGGTTTGCTTCCTACCGCGGCACAGATCGGGCCGGTGGCAGCTGTCCTCTTGGTAGTCATGCGTCTGCTTCAGGGCCTCTCAATCGGAGGCGAGTACGTAGGGTCGGTATGTTATTCGGTTGAATCTGCAAAACCGGGCAAACGCGGCTTGATGTGCACGGCGTCTATCTTCGGCGCTGGTGTCGGCACTCTCATGGGGTCGGCGTTCGCGGATCTCATCTACGTCTTACCGCGCGATGCTGTTGAGAGCTGGGGTTGGCGATTAGCGTTCATGTTCGGCGGAGTGGTCGGTGTGGTGGGCTGGTATTTGAGACGGAATCTTCCCGAGACGAGGAGTGGGCCCGCAACTCAAGCCCACTCGGAGCCACCCATCATTGACACGCTTGTAAACCACTGGAGGCTTGTTCTGAAGGTTGTGGGCCTCAATCTCATGCATGCGGTTTCCTTCTTCATGATCTTTGTCTTCATGAAGACCTATCTGCGCGAATTTGTCGGCCTAACGGAAACGCAGGCCCTGACGATCTCCACCCTTGGTTTGATCGCACTCATGCTTGTCACGGTTGCGTCGGGTACGATCTCGGACCGTATAGGGCGCAAGCCGGTACTTCTTGTCAGTGCGATTGCTGCAATCCTGTTTGCCTATCCGCTGCTGATGCTTATCAATATCGGGACCTTCTGGATCGCTCTCGCCTGCCAGTTCGCTTTCGCAGCAATCGTTGGCACCTACTCAGGAACGGCCCCGTCAACTATGGCTGAGATGGTTCCCAGCCATGTGAGGGTAACCGGAACTTCCCTTGGCTATAACCTTTGCATGGCACTGTTTGGTGGAACGACGCCCATGATCACCGTCTTTCTCATAAAGGTGACAGGCACTGACATGGCGCCGGCCTTTTACATCATGTTGGCGGCAGCAATATCTTTTGCCGTCGTCCTAAGCATCGACGAAACGTCGCGGCGCAAATTGAGCTAATGGCGGTTCAAATGTCTAGTTAGTCCGTTGATCCTTGCTTTAGCAGCCCGCTTCCAATGGATTGTCGATCTGGGAGCGCAAGCCGCGATAGGCAGTCTGATGCTGTTCTGCGTGAACAGAATAGCCTGAGGACGGATCTCGTGGTCCAGCATCACCCCCGCTATAGGAAGGAGATTGCGCTCTCGGTGATACCACAAGCGGTAAGCGCGCCGCTTTCCGCCACGAAGACAACGAGATTGACATCAGCCAGTCTCAACTCGCCTTCAG
>JARRPE010000002.1:0-15438 GCA_037383205.1 Methyloceanibacter sp. | reverse complement strand
AGAATGCAAAATGAAGTTGGCTTTGAAGGAGCAGTAGTCAGCACTGGTGCTTGTCGAAAGTGCCGACATGACCAAACCTGAAACTGCCAAAACCGCAGATTTCCGACTATTCACGGTCCAACATCCTCGGAGACTGATCGTAAGAGATGGCCAACTCCGGCCCACTTTAATGACTCGCTTTCCGTCCAATTCCCCCACAAGCTTGCACACGCAGCAAGCGTAACTTTCGCTTGTTGATGGTGGCGGCATCGATTGCCGACTTGGCTTTCGACAACTTCAGTTGCATGGATAGCTCCGCAGGTCGGGTTCACCCTAGCTCCAAAGGAAAGCGAATGACCGAACAGACGAGGCCGCTCGATGAGCTATTGGCTTTTCCCCTTATGGAAGCAATCTTCGGGCGGAGGTCACGGCGCTTCGGACTGGGCATGTCTATTCCATCTGGCCCTTTGGCGTTTACGTCGAACTACAAGCCTCACCCGTTGAGTGAATTGGAGCAGTCCATACTCGTGGCAGCAGCGACCGGCGTCACCGGGTTTAACTTCGGCATCCCCTTCACCTCTCACCGGCCCACGGAATTTGCACACTATACCGAGCGCTTTACTGGACGCGCGGCACCAGTCAACGCTGCCATCGGCTCACCGATGCTGTTCTACACTGATGACGAAGGCATTTATCTAACCGATGTGCGGGACTTCCAACCAACGGGGAACTCTGAGAAGACAGATGCTGCAAAGAGAATCTTGGATGTCTGCCGTCGAAACACCTTAAAGCTTGGCGAGGCACGGTTGGACCTTCCACGCGAACCGCCCCATGTCCTGGAGCACAATCTGTGGGTCGGCAACGCGCCGGGCTCGACCCTGTTTATGCCCGTCTCCGATACCAGCGAAACCTTCATCCAGATGCTCGCGATTTTCGTAGGCAGTGGCTATTGGGTGTTCGACGATACGGCAAAGAAACCCGCCGGAGAGTTGGATCGTTTCTACAAGTCCGGATTGCTCAACGAGGCCAAGCCGGTTCCATTGTCGTTCGTCGAACAGGGGCTCTTGACGAGCGGCGCGGCAGAACTCGCCATGATGTGTCAGAACACAGTTCTAACGATGCAGGCCATGGGTTTAGGCGGATGGTTCTACAGTGGCCTCAACCCGTACAGCGTCTTGGGCGCCTCCGCTGACCAGGGAATCAAGGGGCTGGGATTTCGCTTTCGCCATGATGAACGCTGGAGTTTGCCCGATCCTGTTGGCCTAGACGGCCATTTCGAGACACTTGGCCCGCCGTATCAGGCGACGATGCGCGAGGCCGTGCAAGTATTTGCCGATAGGAAGTTCGGCTCGGGCGGGGCATTCGATCCAAAGCGCGCCGGTCCGTTCCTGGATAGCCCCGACGTTAAGAGGAGTGTTACGCCGTATAACGAAGAGTTCTTGGACTGCATTAGCACTATGGCCCAGTACCTTCATGACACTTACGGCAAGTTTCCGACGATTGCGCCAAGAAGCTTGCTCGCCGGCTACGTTCAGGCGCAACACATCGACACCGAATTTTACGACAGATACTATCAATCAGGCGCGTACCTTGAGACCCACGCCGAGCACATGAAGACATGGCATAGTGACAAGTGAGGCGTTCGTTTCTGGCCCAACCGGAAAGGACCGCTCGGGCTGGCTGCATGGCCCAGAACTTCTGGTCTGGGCGAAGCGTGCCTAAGATGTTGTGTTGGCAGACTACGCGACGCACGAAAATCCAACCGGGGAATTCAAATGCGGATTAAGGATCTCGAAGCATTCAGAGACGTACCGTTTTTTGTGTGGGTCAAGGACGAGGAGTGGCGCTACCTTTGGGGTAATCGGGCCATCTGCGATCTCGCAGGAGAGGACGTGGTTGGCAAGAAGGACAGCGAGCTTGTCTGGAAGGCCAACGCTGAGGCGCTGGTCAAGGACGACGAGGAGGTGCTGGCGAGCGGTAAGCCTCACTACATGCATGAGCTTGTCGACCATTCTGATCATGGCAAGGCAACGCTTAGCGTGTGCAAATGGGTCGATGATCTGGACGGTCGTCGGCTTGTTTTCGGTATATCGTTCGTGATTCCGGAGTAGTCGGGTCCGAACGACAAGGGTCAATTCCCGCTCGAACACGATTAGACGCTGTCGCGCACCAGCGGCTCAACCAGCGCACGGGTGATCACTGCGAAAACTGATGATCGAGGAGAGGTATGGTTGATCGCTTGGACGGCCCCGATCCAGCATCGAGCGCAGCAGAGAAGGCTGACGATCCGACCACGGCTAAAGCCGAGCTTCGTTTTGCCGGCGACCTTAGTGACCGGTACGACCTGTGGCGTATAGCGAGACCACAACTTGAGACGATCCATCGGGCCCTTTCCGATCAGGTAACCTGCTTTGCCGACGTAAATGGCGACAGGGTCCACGCAGTTGATCTCGGATGTGGAGATGGCGCGATCACTGCGCTCCTGCTTGACGATGAGCGCATCGAAGTGGTGGCCGTCGATAATGAACCGAAGATGATCTCACAGGCGCTTCGCCGCCTAGCGAAATGGGTTGAGCTTGGACGCCTGTCGGTAGTCGAGGCCGATGCCTACGCTTACCTCGCCGGACAGGAGGACAACTCAATCGACCTCGTTGCCTCCGGCTTCGTCTTCCATAACCTGACGGCCGCGTATCGGGCAAACGCGTTCGCCGAAGTTTACCGTGTTCTCCGCCCCGGTGGCTTATTCATCAACGCCGACAAATATGCTCGTGAGGGCGAAGTCCATTATCAGGACATGAAATGGCAGATTGATCGCTTTTTCGAAGCCTTCGGCGATACCAAACATATCGACATTCTCCGAGCATGGGTGTTGCACTATATCGAAGATGAAGGTCCAGACCGCTTGATGCTGGAACGCGCAGCGCTAACGGAGCTTGAGGGGCTAGGCTTCGTTGACTTGTCAATCGTCTGCCGCGAACGCATGGACGCTGTATTGGTTGCCCGGAAGGTGTGACAAACGGGTACTGCGAAGGTCCGCAAGGGGCACAAACCTGATATTACTTCGGATTAAAAGGTCTCCAGCCGAAGTCTCCGACGCGCCGTGTAATTAGCCTAGCACCCTCGCCCATTATGTCAGGCGCGATACAATCAGGTTGTGCCCTTCGGCCTCCATGACGATATCACGCTGCCGGTCTACACGAGAGCCATCGAAGCGACAGACGCAAAACGTGCGACCGCCCGTCCCGGCCCATGCAGCGTCACTGGATCGTCCTGTTCCGATCCTCGATCATGTCGCTCGGCAGGTTATCGCGCCAAGCCAGATTCACGCCCTGATATCACCATTTGGGCGAAGCATGCTGGAAGGATGCTTCTGCCGCTCGGTTCCTGATAAATTGCTGGCTCTGCTAGGGTAGCGTCAGCCAGAGTCACCAACGGTTCACACGACAGCCTGATGATTACACAGACCCGCCGCCGCGCGCTCGGCCTACTCTTGGGCACATTCGCCGGCTCCCGCCTGATTTCACTGCCACTTCCCGCTCGCGCTCAAGATGACGTGCCGCAAGATGACACACCAGATGACGAGGCCACGTCCGAACCGGACTGTTTCGACACGAAGACCTTCGGTGGCTGGACGGCGCAAGCGAGCGATATCAGTGCCGGTGCGATCCGGAATGAGATCCCAGCGGTCAACGCAAAGAGCTGCGACGTCCTGACGAGCTTTGAGGTCAACACCGAGTTCGTCGCGCGCATTTTTCTGGAAGGCAGCGCCAAGGGGACGGCGTTGCCGGAGAACCTGCTCCTGGACCCGGACAGCCGATTCAAGGCCACAGCGCCCGGCAGCGACGTGGTCGTGGAAACACCGCTCTGCGGCAACTGCACCGACATCTACGACAACACGGTCGGTATCGTCCTGCCGCTCGCAACGACACCGTTGCTCCGCGATGCCGATCAGATGGACATCGTGCTGCAACTTGCACGCCAGGAGTCGGACTGCCGTTTCACGATCGATTGCGAAGTCATGCGGGAGGCGCTCGCTTGGGCAGCCGCACGCCGCGATGCACTGGCGATTGAACGCGACAACAAGCAATGCATCTCGGCCGAGGATTGTTTTGTCACCACAGCCTGCTGCACGGTTTTGAGCCTCGGGGATGACTGCTTCGAGCTCCGGACTCTGCGGCGCTACCGCGACTACGTTCTGGCCAAACGCACCGGCGGACTTGGCGAGATTGCGCGCTATTACGACCTCGCCCCGCGTCTTCTCGCGCGGCTCCGGGCCAATGCGCCCAATCCCGACCTGGTCCTGCTCGGCGTCTATGCCCGCTACATCCTGCCGGCTGCGCTTGCGGCTTGGCTGGGTCTCGACCGGCTCGCCTACAGGCTCTACCGGCGGATGCTGGCGGCGCTGTCTAACACGTATCGCGGGTTAGCCAAGAGCCCCTAGCGTGGCGCTCCAACGCGCCACTCGCCGAAAATTCAAGATCCCGCCTCTTGTCGGGAACTGAAAGCGACTTTCGTGCATTGGGTCCTAGGAAGCGCCGTTCATCGGGCAACCCCGAGAGGGCGTCTTCACGGGCTGTCAGCGGGCCCTGGCGCGGCACCACAGGAGGCCTTGGTTGCCGCGCGTGAGGCGTGACGGTCTGGGGAACGGGGGGCGTAGGGCACGCACGGGACGGCTTTCCGGCTGGAGCCACGGCGGGCCAAAAGAGGGAACTTTTCGATGCTTGAATTCAGCCTGTCATCGCCGGCGGAACCGTCGCGCGCACCCATCACGCATCCCGTCCACCGGGCGACGGCCTTGCTCCAGGAAGCCCTTCACGAGTCCAGGCGCGCCACCTTCACGCAGGAATTCGGCGAGATCCGTGGCATCCATCGCCTGTCGGCTCCACCCGCGGCCGAAGTCTTCGTGGACGCTGACAGGACGAGCGGCTTCGCCGCCCGGCCGTTCGACCTCGCTTGCGTCGAGGCCTATGTCGGACATGCGCCCGATGAGGTTCAGGAGGCAATCGCCCGACAGCCTGGAAGCGCCGCGCTCGAGGGCGACAAACCGGCGCTGGCCGTTAATCGCGCAGCGGCCAGCGAGCCGACTGAAGCAGCCGACCAGCAACTGCGCGGCTTGATCCGGGACTTCAAGGAACGGCAACGCAAGGCCGGCTTGATCGTCGCAGGCTCGGTGATCTCGGCGGCCACGCTGACCGTCATGACGATCGCGCTCGTGATCGCGCTCGTCGCATAGCGCCAGGTCAGCCCAAGCAGGGCTTCAGCAGGCTTCGATCCGGCTGGATACAGTTGTTGCTAGAGGACGTTGCGGCGTCTCAATTCCTCGAGCACGCGATCGGCGAGAACTTCCGGCGTCAGCTCGCTCGTGTTCAGGTCGAGTTCCGGCGCCTCCGGCCGCTCATAGGTCGAGTCGATGCCGGTGAAATTCTTGATCAGACCGGCGCGCGCCTTGCGATAAAGCCCCTTGGGATCGCGTGCTTCGCAAACCTCGAGCGGCGTGTCGACATAGATCTCAATGAACTCGCCTTCGCCGACCATATCGCGCGCCATCCGGCGCTCCGACCGGAACGGCGAGATGAACGAGACCATCACGATGAGACCGGCATCGACGAAGAGCCGCGCCGCTTCCGCCACGCGCCGGATGTTCTCCACCCGATCCGCGTCTGTGAAGCCGAGGTCCTTGTTGAGCCCGTGACGTATGTTGTCGCCGTCCAGCATATATGTGTGGCGGCCGAGCGAATGCAGCCGCTTCTCGAGCGCATTGGCGATGGTCGACTTGCCGGATCCGGACAGCCCCGTGAACCACAACACACAAGGCTTTTGGCCCTTGAGGTCCGCGCGGGACGTTTTGTCGACAGACAGCTCCTGCCACTTGACGTTCGTCGCCCGGCGAAGACCAAACTCGACCATGCCGGCCGCGACTGTCGAGTTGGTAAAGCGATCGACCAGGATAAAGCTGCCGGTCTCAGGATTGTCACCATATGGATCGAATACGAGCGGTTTGGTCGTGCTGAGATTGCACAGCCCCACCTCGTTCATCTCCAAGGTCTTGCCCGCGACGTGATCCAGATTGTCGACGTTGAGCTTGTACTTGAGCGAGGAGACCGTGGCCGTCGCGCTCTGTGTCCCACACCGTATCGTGTAGTTGCGCCCCGGCAGCATTTCCTCTTCGTCGAACCAGATGATCTTCGCCGCGAGTTGATCGGCGACAGAGGGTTCGGAGTCGGGCGTCGTGATCACGTCGCCACGGCTCGCATCCACCTCTTCCGCAAAAGTGAGCGTGACTGCATCGCCTTCCTGTGCAACCTCCAGGTCGCCATCGGCGGTCACGATCCGTGCGACATGGACACGCTTGCCGGAAGGATGGATGACAACCTCGTCCCCGGGCACGATCCGGCCACCGGCGACGGTGCCGGAAACCCCGCGGAAATCCAGATGCGGCCTGTTCACCCACTGTACGGGAAAACGGAACGGACCCGACACCTCACTACCCCCAACCTCGACCGTCTCGAGGTGTCCTAGCAGTGTCGGACCGTGATACCAGTGCATGTTGGTGCTGGGGCTCGTGACGTTGTCCCCTTTCAAGGCCGACACCGGGATCGCTTCGATCGAATCGAAACCCAAGGGCTCGGCGAAAGCCGTGAACTCCTCCACGATCGCTTCGAACTGTTCTTGGTCGAAGTCGATGAGGTCCATCTTATTGACGGCCAGCGCCACCTTCTTGATGCCAAGCAGAGACAGGATGCAGGCGTGCCGGCGCGTCTGAGTCAGGACGCCCTGGCGCGCATCGATCAAGAGCACACCGAAGTCGCAGTTCGAAGCACCGGTCGCCATGTTTCTTGTGTACTGCACATGGCCAGGCGTATCGGCCACGATGAACTTCCGGCGCGGCGTCGAGAAATAACGATACGCAACGTCGATCGTGATGCCCTGCTCGCGCTCGGCCTGGAGGCCGTCGACCAGCAGGGACAGGTCGATCTCGGTATCCAGCGACGAATTGGGCCGCTTGGATTCCTTCTGTACGTTCTTCAACTGATCTTCGAAGACGAGCTGAGAGTCGTACAGGAGGCGGCCAATCAACGTGCTCTTGCCATCATCGACGCTGCCGCATGTCAGGAACCGCAAGAGACCACGATCTTCTTCGGCAACTAGGCGCGCAGCGAGCCGGTCGCCGGCATTTTCATTCTTGCCGCCAACAACACTGAGCTGTGCCATTAGAAGTAGCCCTCCTGCTTTTTCTTCTCCATCGACCCGACCTGGTCGTGATCGATGACGCGACCCTGCCGTTCCGAATGGCGCGATGCGATCAATTCTTCAATGATGTCGGGCAATGTCTCCGCCTCGGATTCAATCGCGCCGGTGAGCGGATAGCAGCCCAGCGTCCGAAAGCGCACTTTGCGCATCTGGGGCGTCTCGCCCTCTTCGAGCGGCAGACGGTCGTCGTCGACCATGATCAGCGTACCGTCGCGCTCGACCACAGGGCGCTCCTTCGCGAAGTACAGGGGCACCACCGGAATGTCTTCCAGGTAGATATAGGTCCAGACGTCGAGCTCGGTCCAATTCGACAACGGGAATACGCGCATGCTCTCGCCAGGATTTACCTTGGTGTTGGCGAGATGCCAAAGCTCGGGCCGCTGGCGCTTCGGATCCCAGTTGTGCGAGGCGTTCCGGAACGAATAGACGCGCTCCTTGGCGCGCGACTTCTCCTCGTCGCGGCGCGCGCCGCCGAAAGCCGCATCGAAGCCATACTTAGCGAAAGCCTGCTTCAACGCTTCGGTCTTCATAATATCCGTATGCAGAGCGCTCCCGTGAGTGATCGGCGAGATGCCGTTGCGCACGCCTTCCTCGTTGGTGTGCACCATAAGGTCCACCCCAAGGCGCTTCGCCTCCGCATCCCGGAACGCGATCATCTCCCGGAACTTCCACGTCGTGTCGATGTGGAGCAGCGGAAAGGGCGGCTTGCCGGGATAGAAAGCCTTCATCGCCAAGTGCAGCAGCACCGCCGAGTCCTTGCCGATGGAATACAGCATGACCGGGTTCCGGAACTCCGCGGCAACCTCGCGCATGATGTGGATGCTTTCCGCCTCGAGTTGGCGGAGATAGGACGAAAGAACCTGCTTCATAAATCCGTACTCATACCTGTCGTCTCAGGCCGCTTGTCGGAGCCAGCGTCTTGTTGCGTGCCCGCACCATTCTGTGCCTTGGCAAACGCCTCCGCCTTCCGGTTGGCGAGGAGGTAGCGGTACGCGCTGACGGGCAGCAGCGCAATATAGACCAAGGAGCCCACAAACAGGGTCTCGGCTGGATAGGTCAAGAGCAAGGCAATAAAAAGCGCCGCCAGAACAAAAAGCGGCGGCACGTATTCACGGTGAATCCGTTGCCCCAGCATCTTGACGGAGAACGTCGGTACGTTCGAGACCATCAGCAACGCCACGGCGATCGTGTAGAGAAGCACCAGCGGCGTGAGGCTCGGCCAATGAAGCCCCAGATCCTGGGCATAAATCGGTAGCAAAACGATGATGGCCCCCGCTGGCGCGGGCACCCCCACGAAGAAGGACTTTTTCCAGACCGGCTGATCGGTCTGGCTGAGGGAGACATTGAAACGCGCCAGCCGCAACGCGGAACAGACCGCAAAGATCAGGACCGCGACCCAGCCGAGGCTTTTCAGATCCTCCAACGACCAGGCGAAGAGGATGATCGCTGGCGCCACACCGAAATTGACGAAGTCGGCGAGGCTGTCCAGTTCCGCACCAAAGCGCGTGGAGGCTTTCAGGAGACGCGCCACATGACCGTCGATCCCGTCCAAAAAGGCGGCGAAGACGAGTGCGGCGACAGCCATGTCCCAGCGATGCTCGATGCCCATGCGGATCGCGGTCAGCCCCGCGCAAAGCCCGACAAGCGTGAAGATGTTGGGAATGAGAACGCGGATCGGAACCTCGCCGCGCACCAGCCGCCGCTGCCGCAGTTTTCGGTCGTCCCGATCCGGATCGAAAGGTGGAAACATCGGCCCTTACGCCCTTCCCTCAGCCTCTCCCGGCAAAACGGCGAGAACCGTCTCACCGGCGATGGCCGTCTGACCAACCTCGCCCAAGACCGTGGTGCCGCGTGGCAGATAGAGGTCCACGCGGCTGCCAAAGCGGATCAAGCCGATCCGCTGTCCCGCTTCCAGACTATCACCATCGGCCACGAACGGAACGATGCGCCGCGCCACCAGCCCGGCAATGAGGACCACACCGATCTTGGCGCCCGACTTGGTTTCGATCACGAAGGCCTGACGCTCGTTCTCCTCGCTCGCCTTGTCGAGTTCGGCATTGAAAAAGGCCCCGTGGACATACGTGCTGTGAATGATCTTCCCGCCCACCGGCGCGCGGATGATGTGCACGTCGAACACGGAGAGAAAGACGGAGACGCGCGTCAATTCAGCCGTCCCGAGCGACAACTCGCGCGGCGCCATCACGTCCTCGACCACGGCCGAGACCTTTCCGTCCGCAGCGCTTACCACAAGCCCCGGCCTGTCCGGCGTCACACGCTCCGGATCGCGGAAGAAATAGGCGCAGAAGACGGTCGCGAGTGCGCAGAGCCAGCCAAGTGCGGGCGCGAACAAGAAAAAGACCAGCGTCGCAATCGCGGCAATGGCCACGAACTTGTAGCCATCCTGATGAATGGGTACGAACGCGTTCGCAATCGTATCAAGCAGGTTGTGCCGGTCGTCCATAGGCTCTCCCGTTCCGATGGCTAGCTCGACGCCAGCATCTCGTCCTCATCAATCCGATCGCCGACATCGGTGTCCTCGTGGCTGCCGTTGCCCCGCCGCGCACCGCGCTGCTCCTCGCCGTCCTCGACTTCGCGCGCATGAGCCAGGATCTCGCGGGCCTCGTCCGCCTCGCGCTGCCGGGCCCACAGGCTCGCATAAAGACCGTCCTTTGCGAGAAGATCCGCGTGGCGTCCCTGCTCCACGATGCGCCCTTGCTCGAGCACGATGATGTTGTCCGCATGGACCACGGTCGAGAGACGATGCGCGATGACAAGGCTCGTGCGGTCACGCGCCACCTGCTCCAGCGCATCCTGAATTTCCTTCTCCGTGTGGCTGTCGAGGGCGGATGTCGCCTCGTCCAGCATCAGGATGGGCGGCGCCTTCAGAATAGTCCGCGCAATGGCCACGCGCTGCTTCTCGCCGCCTGACAATTTAAGCCCACGCTCACCGACGAGCGAGTCGTAGCCTTGTGGCAGCGCCAGAATGAATCCGTCGATCTGCGCCAGCCGTGCGGCCTCGTGAACCTCGGCCTCGGTCGCATCGGGCCGCCCATAGCGGATGTTGTATTCGATCGTGTCGTTGAACAGCACCGTGTCCTGCGGAACCATGCCGATGGCAGCCCGCAGCGAGCTTTGGGTCACGTCCCGGATGTTCTGCCCATCGATCGTGACCTCGCCTTGGTTTACTTCGTAGAAGCGGAAAAGGATGCGCGAGATGGTCGACTTGCCGGCGCCCGACGGCCCCACAATGGCGACCATCTTCCCCGGCGGCACATCGAACGAAATGTCCTTCAGGATCGGCCGGCCCGGCTCGTAGGCGAAGGAGACGTTCTTGAACGCAATCGCGCCGTTCTCGACGTGGAGAGGCTTGGCGCCCGGCTGGTCTACGATCTCGGCCGGCTCCTTAAGCAGCGCGAACATGGTCTCCATGTCCACGAGCCCCTGCTTGATCTCGCGGTAGACCATGCCCATGAAATTCAGCGGCATGAAGAGCTGAATCAAAATGGCGTTGATCATGACGAAATCGCCGACCGTGAGGATGCCTTGAGACACATCGCGCGCGGCAAGCAGCATGCACACGACCATGCCCGTGCTGAAGATGATGGCCTGTCCTGAGTTCAGAAATCCGAGCGTGGTGTAGGTGCGGACGGCCGCTCGCTCGTAACGCGCCATGGAGGCGTCGAAGCGGCGCGCCTCGAGATCCTCGTTGCCGAAATACTTGACCGTCTCGAAGTTCAGTAGGCTGTCGACGGCCTTGGAGTTGGCTTCCGTATCGCTCTCGTTCATGTCCCGGCGAATGGCGAGCCGCTTCTCGGTGGCGAAGAAGGTGAACCATACATAGGCCACGACCATCACGAATAGCACCGCGACATACACCCAGCCGAAGTACCAGGCGACAAGCCCCGCAATCATCACGAGCTCGATCGCGGTCGGGATCATGTTCAAGATCGCCATCCGCAAGATCGTGTCGACACCGTTCACGCCGCGCTCGATCACGCGGTTCAACCCGCCCGTCCGCCGCTCCAGGTGGAACTTCAGGGACAGGTTATGCAAATGGCGGAACGTCCGGTTGGCGAGCTGGCGAACCGCATTCTGGGTCACGACCGTGAAGATCACATCGCGCAGCTGGGCGAACAGCACCATGAGGATGCGCCCCACCCCATAGGCGACGATCAGCATGACGGGGACGATCGCAAGACCGAGGAATGTGGTGCCCGCCGCACTGCCTGTGCCCTGCTCGACGCCGGTCAGATAGTCGACCACGTTCTTGTAGGCGATAGGGACCGCCAGCGTGACCACCTTGGCCAGCACGAGCGCGATGAAGGCCAGAACCACGCGCGTCTGCAGATCCTGCCGTCCCTTCTGCCAGACGTAAGGTAGCAGCTCTCCCAGTACGGAAGTCTGGCTGGCCCTGCCTGAGAGCAGGGCGTCGCTGGTCGATTGCGGCAGTCGATCTCTCATAAAACGGCTTTTCTTTCAACGCGTTATCGCGTCATGCGTTCGCTCGCACCAATCGGAGTCTCAAGGGCCGGGAATGTGGCGCCCGGGCGGACAGGATCGGTCGCGCATCGGAAAAGGGGCAGCCTTCTCGGCCGCCCCCTCCATGCCTATCGATATAGCCCGCGCGCGGCCCAGCGCCAAGTCTGCTGGCATCAAGTCTGCTGGCACCTAGTCTGCTGGCGCCAATGCCTGCCCAGGCGGGGCGTGAACGCGGACGCCGCCGCTACCGGGGCGGCGGCGCGGCCAAGTCCGCCGGGGTCGGCGGCGCCAGAGACATGCTGAACATGGCTGTCGCTGCGGGCATCTGGGTCGTCTTGTCGAACTGCTGCACGCGGACGGAATGCACCGTCTCATCCAGCGGGATCTTGTCTTCGACGCTCCAGGAGCCGTCGTCCGCCGCCGTCACTTTCGCGAAAGGCTTGTCGTCCACGGAGATGAACACATCCTGGCTCGCGATGGCCATCCCGGACATTTTCAGCGTTCCGGGGCCCTCCTCGGCCTTCTGATAGTCAACGACCTTCACATGGATGGGAGAGCGGTGAGAAGGGGACGATGCGGAACCAACCACATCCGCCTTCGGCGGCGTCTCCTCGGCAAGGGCCGGAGCAGATTGAGAAACGCAGAACAGGGCGGCGAAGGCCGCCAGCCCGGCTGCAAGTCTTGAGCCCATCATCTTAGTCATAACCTCACTCAGTCGATTACCGTTTCGGGGGTATGGCGCAGGGCCATGTTGGGCCGAACCCTATCCAATCGTTCATGCCACTGCCATACCGATCGGCAAGAAGCACATGGCCCTCGGATTCTTGACGATTCGGCAGACCCGATGCCAGATGCCGGCGAATGGCGGTTGCCGGCCAGGGCCGTGCCATAGGAGATTTCATGACGCAAAATCGCGGAAAACTTGAGACCGTCTGCGTTTATTGCGGATCGGGCGCGGGACAGAACCCCGCTTTTGAGGAAGCCGCCCGCACGCTTGGGAAAGCGCTGGCGGCGGCCGAGACGCAGCTCGTCTATGGCGGCGGCGACCTGGGGCTCATGGGCATCGTAGCCCGCTCGGTTCTCGATCATGGCGGCCGCGTCACCGGAATCATGCCCGAGTTCCTTCACGACCGCGAACGCATGCTTGTCGACGTGGACGAATTGGTCGTCGTCGACACGATGCATGAGCGCAAACACCTCATGTACGAAAAGTCCGACGCTTTCGTCGCCCTGCCCGGCGGCATCGGGACGCTGGAGGAGTTCGTTGAACAGCTGACCTGGTCGCAACTCGGACAGCACAAGAAGCCGATCGTCCTCGTGAACATTCACGGTTTTTGGGACCCCCTGCTCGAACTCTTCGACCGGATGATGGAGCACAACTTCATCCGCTCCGGATTCGAGCTGAAGATGTGCGTGGCCGACAGCGCCGAAGACGTGCTGCCCGTTATCCACCGCCTGCTCGCCGAGCTGGAAGTGAACCGAAGCCCAAATACCGCGTGGTCGAGAAGCTCTAGGAAGGCGCCGGCGCGCCATCGCGGATCAGCTTGTAGTTGATCGAGTCGAGCAGCGCCTCGAACGACGCATCGACGATGTTCGGCGAGACACCGACCGTGAACCAGCGGCGCCCCTCGCCGTCACGGCTCTCGACCAGAACCCGCGTGACCGCGTCCGTGCCACCCGTCAGAATACGGACTTTGTAATCCACGAGCTTCAGATCGTCGATGTAGCTCTGGTAGGGACCGAGGTCCTTGCGGAGCGCGTTGTCGAGCGCGTTGATCGGACCATTGCCCTCTCCCACGGACATCACCGTTTTGCCCTCGACGCTCGCTTTCACCGTCGCCTCCGAAATGTGACGAGTTCACCGAGCGCATTGTGACGCCGCTCCACCATGACGCGGAAGGAGTCGACGTCGAAAAACTGGGGCACAGTACCAAGCACGCGGCGCGCCAGAATCTCGAACGAGGCCTCCGCCGCTTCGTACGCGTAGCCCCCCGCCTCGCGGTCCTTCACGAGCTCCACGAGACGGCCGACCCGCGGATCGTCTTTGGACACGCTGAGACCGATGCTCTCGAGCTGCGCCAGAATATTCGAGCGCCCGCCTTGATTGGACACGAGGAGCTTGCGTGCATTGCCGACAGACTCCGGCGGCACATGCTCATAGGTGCGCGGATCCTTCTTCACGGCCGATACGTGGATGCCGCCTTTGTGGGCGAAGGCCGCCTCGCCCACATAAGGGGCATGCCGGTTGGGCGCCTGATTCAACATCTCGTCGAGAACGCGCGAGGCATGGGTCAGCGTGCTGAGTTTCTCGGGCGTGATGTTCGTTTCGAAACGATCCGCATACGCACGCTTGAGCAGCAGCGTGGGCACGATCGATGTGAGGTTCGCGTTGCCGCAGCGCTCGCCGAGCCCGTTGAGCGTACCCTGAATCTGACGCGCGCCAGCCCGCACCGCCGCCAGCGAATTGGCGACGCCGTTGTCCGTGTCGTTGTGCACATGAATGCCGACGTGATCGCCCGGGATATGCGCGACGACGTCCGTGACGATGGCTTCGACCTCTTCCGGCAAGGTGCCGCCATTGGTGTCGCAAAGCACGACCCAGCGGGCACCGGCCTCGTAGGCGGTCTTGGCGCACGACAGTGCATAGTCGGGGTTAGCTTTGTAGCCGTCGAAGAAATGCTCGCAGTCCAGCAGCGCCTCGCGGCCGGACGCGACAACCGCTTCGACCGACTCCTTGATGCCGGCCAGGTTCTCCTCGAGCGTAATCCCGAGCGCGACATCCACATGGAAGTCCCATGTTTTGCCCACGAGACAGATCGCGTCCGCCTCGGCCGCAAGCAGGGCCTGGAAACCGGGATCGTTGGAGATCGACCGGCCGGGCCGCTTCGTCATGCCGAAGGCCGTGACCTTGGCGCCGAGTTTGCGATCCTTCGAGAACAGTTCCGTATCGGTCGGGTTCGCGCCCGGGTAGCCGGCCTCGACATAATCGAGACCGAGCCGGTCGAGCTGCTCGGCGATCAGCAACTTGTCTTCGAGCGAAAAGTCGACGCCGTGTGTCTGGGCGCCGTCCCGCAAGGTGGTGTCGTATAAAGAGAGCGTTTCGCGCGTCATGACCTACATCACCCCGAAGACGAAGCGGAGGGCGAGCAGGACGGCCAGCACCAGCACCGCAAGTTTGATGGCGAGATAGACGTGCTTCGAGCCCTTGAACGGCGCGTCTTTGAGGAAATCGCTCATTGCACGGTCTCCGGCCCCGGAAGTGTCTTTTTCATCGTCGTGTTGGACAGCCACTCATCGCCACAGCGAACGCTGTTGCGCTGCTGGGCGGCGTAGCCGCGCTTGTTGAAGAAGTCGAACGCACTGTCGCTGGCGTCTACGCTCAAATGCTTGGCGCCGCGGCCCGCCGCGATCTTCTCCAGCGCATCGGCCAGCAGCGTGCCGACGCCGCGCTCCACCACGGCGGGATGCACGTAGAGGAACCCGATCTTCCTGTCGGACTCAAGCGAGGCGAAGCCCACGGGCGATCCGCCCATGGTCGCGACGATCGTCGTATGGTCGGCCAGGGTCTTGGCGAAAGCGGCTTCATTGTTGGCAGCGGCCGCCCACGCTTCCTGCTGTTCGACTTCGTAATCGTCCTGGGTGAGCTCCATGATGCTCGCGCGGAAGATTACGGCAAGCATCGGCGCCTCACCGGGCAGCATCGGACGCAGCGCGAGTTGCGGATTGGCC
>JARRPE010000001.1:0-19535 GCA_037383205.1 Methyloceanibacter sp. | reverse complement strand
GCTCGGCGGACCTAACCTAAGGCCCCCGCCGCTTCGTCCCGGACTGTCCTTACTTGGACGTATCGTTCTTCGCTGCGGACTTCTTCGCTGCCGCCTTCTGGGGGGCGGTTTTCTTCGTAGCCGGCTTCTTGGCGGTCTTCTTCGGCGCGCCCTCGCCTTCCGCCTTGGCTGAGCGCGCCGGCATCGCCGCGATCGTCACGGTTCCGCCCGCAGCCTCGACGGCCTTGACCGCACCGCTCGACGCGCCGGTGATCTCGAAAGACACCTTCGACTTGAGTTCGCCGCGGCCAAGGAGACGAACACCGTCGCGCGCGCGGCGGACCACGCCGGCATCGACCAGCGCCTGCACCGTAACCGGCTTGGAGGCGTCGAGCTTCTTGTCGTCGATCGCGGTCTGGATACGGCCGACATTCACCTCGTTGTAGTCTTTGGCGAACTTGTTGTTGAAGCCGCGCTTCGGCAGACGCATGTGGATCGGCATCTGGCCGCCCTCGAAGCCCTTGATGGCCACGCCCGAGCGCGATTTCTGACCCTTCTGGCCATGACCCGACGTCTTGCCCAGACCCGAGCCGATACCGCGTCCCACACGCTTCTTCGACGTTGTCGCGCCGGGAAGGTCGCGAAGATCGTTCAGTCGCATCTTATCTACCCTTAAGCTCCGGCCTCGTCCTCGACGATACGCACCAGATGGCTCACCTTGGCCACCATGCCGCGCACCTCGGGGCTGTCGACCAGCGTCCGCCGCTTGTGCATCTTGTTCAGGCCGAGCCCGATAAGGGTCGCGCGCTGCACGCCGGGCCGCCGGATCGGGCTTCCGATCTGCTCCACGACGATTGTCTTCTTACTCTCGGCCATGTTCCTTCAACCTTGTCTATGAGCCTTTAGGCTTGCGCCTCGGCGCCATCGCCCGCCTGATCGCGGCGGCGCGACACGATTTCGCTCACCTTCTTCCCGCGCCGCGCGGCCACGCCACGGGGGCTGTCCTCATGGCGCAGCGCGTCGAACGTGGCGCGCACCATGTTGTAGGGGTTCGAGCTTCCGAGAGACTTCGCAACCACGTCCTGGATGCCAAGCGTCTCGAACACGGCGCGCATCGGGCCACCGGCAATGATGCCGGTACCGGGAGGCGCCGCGCGCAAGATCACCTTGCCGGCGCCATGCTGTCCGCGCACGTCATGATGCAGCGTCCGGCCTTCGCGCAGCGGCACCTTGAGCAGGTTGCGCTTCGCCGACTCGGTCGCCTTGCGGATTGCTTCCGGCACTTCGCGCGCCTTGCCATGGCCGAAACCGACCCGGCCCTTCTGATCGCCGACAACGACCAGCGCCGCGAAACCGAAACGGCGTCCGCCCTTCACCACCTTGGCGACGCGGTTGATATGGACGAGCTTGTCGACGAATTCGCTGTCGCGATCGTCGCGGTCGCGCTCTCTACCTTGCGGGCCTCGTGCCACGGTCGATCCTTTCCGAATACCCTAAAAGTTTAGACCCGCCTCGCGGGCCGCGTCTGCGAGCGCCTTGATGCGCCCATGATAGATGTAGGAGCCACGGTCAAAGATCACGTCCTTGACACCGGCCTTTACCGCGCGCTCGGCAACGAGTTTACCGACGGCCTCGGCCGCGGCGGTATCGCTCCCCTTGGGCAGCGCGCCCTTGATATCCTTATCGAGGCTCGAGGCGAATGCGAGGGTCTTGCCAGCGCGATCGTCGATCACCTGCGCGTAGATATGCTTCGAGGAACGGAACACCGACAGACGCGCACGTCCATTGGCCGCCCGCTTCAGCGCATGCCGCACCCGGCGCGCTCGCCGCTCTGTGCTGTTGTTCAACGTACCCATCTTCAATCCCGCTACTTCTTCTTGCCTTCTTTACGGAGAATGTACTCGCCGGCGTACTTCACGCCCTTGCCCTTGTAGGGCTCCGGCGGACGGTAGCGGCGAATTTCGGCCGCGACCTGACCGACCAACTGCTTGTCGATGCCGCTCACGACGATCTCGGTCGGCTTCGGACAGCTGATTTCGATCCCCTTGGGGATCTCGAAATCGACGTCGTGGCTGAAGCCAAGCTGCAGCTGCAGGGCCTGGCCCTTCATCGCCGCGCGATAGCCCACGCCGTTGATCTCGAGCGTCTTGGAAAAGCCTTCCGTCACGCCGGTGACCAGGTTGGCCACGATCGTGCGCGACATGCCCCACATCGCCCGCGAATCCTTGTTGTCCTCGACCATGCCGATCTCGATCCCGTCATCGCCCATCTTGGCGATGACCTGGTCGACCAGCACGTGGCTGAGCTCGCCCTTAGGTCCTTTGACCTTGATTTCCTGACCGTCCACGGTGGCCGTGACGCCGCCGGGGACTGGGACTGGTTTCTTGCCGATGCGCGACATTGATCAAACCTTCGCTTCAAATGGCTCCGCTAAAATACGCTGCAGAGAATCTCGCCGCCGACATTCTCGTTACGCGCCTGCGAATCCGACATGACGCCCTTCGGCGTCGAAAGAATAGACACGCCCAGACCGTTCGCGACGGTCGGCAGATTCTTCACCGAGGAGTACACACGCCGGCCCGGTGTCGACACCCGCTTGATGTCCTTGATCACCGGCTCGCCGTCGAAGTACTTGAGCTCGATCTCGAACTCAGACTTGCCGCCGTCGTAGTCGACGCGCGCGTAGCCACGGATATAGCCCTCGTCGGCCAGCACCTCGAGCACGCGCTCGCGCAGCTTGGAGGTTGGCGTTGAGACCTTCGTCTTACGCCGCATCTGCGCATTGCGGATGCGGGTCAGCATATCGCCTAGAGGATCGTTGATGCTCATCGAAGTCCTTACCAGCTCGACTTAACCATGCCGGGGATCAGCCCGTTGCTTGCCAGATCGCGCAGTGCAATGCGCGACATGCGAAGCTTGCGGTAGTACCCGCGCGGCCGCCCGGTGAGATCGCAACGGTTGTGAATACGCGTCGGCGAAGCATTGCGCGGAATCTCCGCCAGCTTCAGCCGCGCCGCGAAGCGCTCCTCAGCCGGAACCGACGGGTCCTTGGCGATAGCCTTCAGGCGCGCCCGACGCGCTTCGTATTTCTTAGCAAGGCGGCGGCGCTTCTTGTCCCGCTCGATCATGCTTGTCTTAGCCATTCAGTCCTCCTGTCGCAGCTAGTCTGTGCCTAGCTACGGAACGGAAAGTTCAAACCCTTCAAAAGCGCGCGTGCCTCGTCGTCGTTCTCCGCCGTCGTGCACACGATGATGTCCATGCCGAGCACGTCTTCCACCTTGTCGTAATCGATCTCGGGGAAAACGATGTGCTCTTTCAGGCCCATCGAATAGTTGCCGCGCCCGTCGAAGCTCTTCGGATTGAGCCCACGGAAATCGCGAACGCGCGGTAGCGCGATATTCACCAGACGGTCGAGGAACTCGTACATCCGGTTCTTACGCAGCGTCACCTTAACACCGACCGGCATGCCTTCACGCAGCTTGAAGCCGGCGATCGACTTGCGGGCCTTCGTTATCACGGGCTGCTGGCCCGCGATCAAACCAAGGTCGTTGGCCGCGGACTTGACCTTCTTCGAGTCGCTCACAGCCTCGCCGACGCCGATGTTCAACACCACCTTCTCAAGGCGGGGAACCTGCATGACGTTCTTATAGGAGAACTCCTTCTCGAGCTCGCCCTTGATCACGTCGTGATACTGCTGCTTCAGCCGCGGTGTATATGCCTGCTCAGCCATCGATGACCTCGCCCGAACGCTTGGCGAAACGCACCTTGCGTCCGTCCTTCAAAAATTTGTAGCCGACGCGCGTGGGCTGCCCATCCTTGGGATCCTCAAGCGCGAGATTCGAAATGTGGATCGGGGCTTCCTTCGTGATGATGCCCCCCTCCTGGGATGCCGTCTGACGCTGATGCTTGCGCACCTGCGCGACGCCCTGCACCACGGCCCGGTTCTCGGACGGCAGGACCTTCAGGACTTCGCCCTTCTTGCCCTTGTCCTTACCCGTGAGCACCACGACGTGGTCGCCCTTTTTGATCTTCAAGCCTGCCATGATCACAGCACCTCCGGCGCGAGCGACACGATCTTCATGTGCTTCTTCGCCCGCAACTCGCGCGTGACGGGGCCGAAGATACGGGTACCCACCGGCTCGCCTTGCGCATTGACCAAAACCGCCGCATTGCGGTCGAACCGGATCAGCGAACCGTCCTGACGGCGCACGCCCGTGGCAGTACGCACGATGACGGCCTTCATGACCTGGCCCTTCTTCACGCGGCCGCGCGGAATCGCTTCCTTGACGCTGACCACGATGGTGTCTCCGATCGACGCGTACTTCCGCTTCGAACCACCGAGGACCTTGATGCACTGCACGCGCTTTGCACCCGAGTTATCGGCGACATCGAGATTGGTCTGCATCTGAATCATGGCATTCGCCCTTATTCAGGCCTTCAACGAGGCCCTTCGTTATTCGCCTTAGCTGGCTGCCTGCTCGCGCGGCAGTACCACCCAACACTTTTGCTTCGACAGTGGCGCGCATTCCTCGATCCACACCTTCTCGCCGACCTTGAACTCATTGTTCTCGTCGTGAGCGTGGTAGTTCTTGGTGCGGCGAACCACTTTGTGGAACAGGGGATGCGTGAAGCGGCGCTCGACCTTGACCACAACGGTCTTGTCGTTCTTGTCGCTAACCACGGTCCCAATCAAAACGCGTTTCGGCATCGTATCTACCTTTAAGCCTTCGCAGCGGCGCTCTTCTGGCGCGCAATCGTCTGAACGCGCGCGATATCGCGACGCACCTGCCGAACCCGCGCCGTGTTCTCAAGCTGCCCAGAAGCCGCCTGAAAGCGCAGGTTGAACTGCTCCTTCTTCAACTTGACCAGCTCGTCATTGAGCTGATCAATCGTCATATCGTTCACTTGGCTCGCCTTCATCGCTTAGCCCTCGATGCGCGCTACGACGCGCGTCTTGATCGGAAGCTTGGCGGCGGCCAGACGCAGTGCCTCGCGCGCCACCGGCTCGCCCACGCCATCGATCTCGAACATGATCCGGCCCGGCTTCACCTTGGCCGCCCAGAACTCCGGCGTGCCCTTACCCTTACCCATGCGGACTTCCGTCGGCTTCTTCGAAACCGGGACGTCCGGGAAGATGCGGATCCACACACGGCCAGCACGCTTCATCTGACGCGTCATGGCGCGGCGGGCGGCTTCGATCTGCCGTGCGGTAACCCGCGCCGGCTCTTGCGCCTTCAGCCCGAAGGTTCCGAAGTTCAGCGCAGATCCGCCCTTGGCCTCACCTTTGATGCGGCCTTTATGCATCTTGCGGAACTTTGTGCGTTTCGGTTGCAGCATAATTCTTAAGTCCTGCCCTTAGCCCTACGCCCGTGCGGAGTCGCGCCGGCCACCGGAACGTCCGCCCTCTTGAGCCTCAAGGGCCCTGGTCTCCTGGGCCATGGGATCGTGCTCCATGATCTCGCCCTTGAAGATCCAAACCTTGATGCCGATGATTCCATAAGCCGTGCGCCCAAGCGCCGTGCCGTAGTCGATATTGGCGCGCAGCGTGTGCAGCGGCACACGGCCCTCGCGGTACCATTCCATGCGCGCGATTTCCGCGCCGCCAAGACGGCCCGCGCAATTGATGCGGATGCCGAGCGCGCCCATGCGGATCGCCGACTGCACCGCCCGCTTCATGGCCCGGCGGAACGCCACGCGGCGCTCGAGCTGCTGCGCGATACCCTCAGCCACCAGCGTCGCGTCGATCTCCGGCTTGCGCACCTCGACGATGTTCAGGTGCACTTCGGAGTCCGTCATCGCCGCCAGCTCTTTGCGGAGCGTCTCGATATCGGCGCCCTTCTTGCCGATCAAGATGCCCGGACGAGCAGTGTAGACCGTGACGCGGCACTTCTTGTGCGGACGCTCCACGACGACCTTCGAAATGCCGGCCTGCTTACGCGTCTTGAGAATGTGCTCACGCATCTTGAGATCTTCGTGCAGCAGGTCTGCATACTCGCCACGCGAGGCAAACCAGCGCGAGTCCCAAGTGCGGTTGACACCGAGCCTAAGCCCGATCGGGTTGACTTTCTGTCCCATCAAGCAGGCTCCTCAACTTGACGCACGACCACGGTCATCTGCGAAAACGGCTTCAAGATCCGCGAAGCCCGGCCGCGTGCACGCGCCTGAATGCGCTTCATCACAATATTCTTGCCCACATAGGCTTCCGATACGACCAAGGCATCGACGTCCAGGTCGTGATTGTTCTCTGCGTTCGCGATCGCCGATTCCAAGGTCTTCTTGACGTCCTTGGCGATGCGCTTCCGCGAAAAGGTGAGATCGGCCAGGGCGCGATCGACCTTCTTGCCCCGAATAAGCTGAGCGACGAGGTTCAGCTGCTGCGGGCTCACGCGGATCAGCCGGGTGACGGCCTTCGCCTCGTTGTCCTTGAGCGTGCGCTCTCTCTGCGGCTTGCCCATGACTACTTGCCTCTCTTCACTTTCTTATCGGCGGCGTGGCCGTGATAGGTGCGCGTCGGCGAAAACTCACCGAACTTGTGACCCACCATGTCTTCCGTCACCAAAACCGGCACGTGCTTCTGACCGTTATGGACGCCAAAGGTCAGCCCCACGAACTGAGGGAGAATGGTGGACCGGCGCGACCACATCTTGATCACGGCATTCGAGCCGCTTTCACGCGCCTTCTCGGCCTTCTTCAAGAGAAAGCCGTCGACGAACGGGCCTTTCCAAATCGAACGTGCCACGTCTTATCCCTTCTTCTTCTTCAGATGGCGGCTGCGCAGGATGTACTTGTCGCTCGCCTTGTTGCTGCGCGTCCGCTTACCCTTGGTGGACTTACCCCAAGGCGTAACCGGATGCCGGCCACCAGATGTCCGCCCTTCACCGCCGCCATGGGGGTGATCGATCGGGTTCATGGCCACACCGCGTACCACGGGCTTGCGGCCCTTCCAGCGGCTGCGGCCGGCCTTCGACAACGACACGTTCGCGTTGTCAGGATTGGAGACCGCGCCGACCGTCGCCATGCAGGTGGCTGGAACCATGCGCGTCTCGCCGGACTTCAAACGCACGATCGCGTATCCGGAGTCGCGGCCGACGAGCTGCACATAGGCGCCCGCGGCGCGTGCCATCTGGCCACCCTTGCCCTGCTTCATCTCCACATTGTGGACGATGGTGCCGATCGGCACGTTCGCCAGAGGCATCGCGTTGCCAGGCTTCACGTCGACCTTTTCGTCGGCGATAACCTTGTCGCCCGGCGCCAAGCGTTGCGGCGCCAGAATGTACGACAGCTTGCCGTCGTCATACTTGATCAGCGCGATAAACGCGGTCCGGTTCGGATCGTATTCCAGCCGCTCGACGGTCGCCGCCACACCGCGCTTGGTCCGCTTGAAATCGACCATGCGGTACGTACGCTTGTGACCGCCGCCCCGATGCCAGATCGAGACGCGCCCAGTGTTGTTACGCCCACCCGACTTGTTCAAGCCCTCCGTGAGCGGCTTGACCGGCTTGCCCTTCCACAGATGACTGCGGTCCACAAGCACCAGCTGACGCTGGCTCGGCGTGGTCGGTTTGAATGTCTTCAACGCCATCGCGCTAGATCCCTGTCGTCACGTCGATCTTGTCGCCTTCGGCGAGCTTGACCACGGCCTTCTTCGTATCCTTCTGGGTGCCCTTGATGCCCCGGAAGAACTTGGTCTTACCCTTACGGGTCAGCGTGTTCACGGCCACCACCTTGACGCCGAACAGCTTCTCCACCGCTTTTTTGATCTGCGGCTTCGTCGCGTCGAGGCGAACCTTGAACACGACCTGATTGGACTCCGACGCCTCACTCGATTTCTCGGTGATCACCGGCGCCAAAATCACGTCGTATGCTTGCAGCGCACTCATTTGAAACGAGCCTCCAGCGCTTCGAGCGCAGCCTTGGTCAGCACGAGCTTCTCGTGCCGCAGAATGTCGTAAACGTTGATGCCCTGGATCGGCAGCACATCCACATGCGGGATGTTGCGGGCCGCAAGGGCAAAGTTCGTCTGCACCTCGGCACCGTCCACGATCAGCGCGGAACCGAAGCCCAGCTTCTCGAACTGCGACTTCAGCGCCTTCGTCTTGGCTTCCTTCACGTCGCAGGACTCGATGACGATCAACTCTTCGGCCTTGGCCTTGGACGACAGCGCATGCTTCAGAGCCAGCGCGCGAACCTTCTTCGGCAGATCGAAGCCGAAGTTGCGCGGCTTCGGACCGAAAGCCTTACCGCCGCCACGGAAGATGCCGGGCTTGGCGCTGCCGTGACGCGCACGGCCCGTGCCCTTCTGCCGATACATCTTCGCGGTCGTCGCCGTGATCTCCGAACGGTCCTTCGTCGAGACCGTGCCGGCACGGCGCTTGGCGAGCTGATAGCGCACCATCCGGTGCAGCAAGTCGGCACGCGGCTCAAGCCCGAAGACGTCCTCGGACAGTTCCACGGTACCCGCCTTCTTGGCGTCGAGCGTTGTTACATCCGCTTTCATTACGCGTTCTCTCCGCCCTCAGCCGGCTGGGCCGCTTCAGCTTCGGCGGATGCCTCAGCCGCAGTCTCCTTGACCGGCGCTAGTTCCTCGGCGCCCTTCCGGAACGCACCGGGGACCGGCGCGCCCTCGGGCAGCGCCCGCTTGACCGCATCGCGCAGGAGCACCCATCCACCCTTGGCGCCGGGAACGGCGCCGCGGATCATGATGAGACCGCGCTCGGGATCCGTCTTGACCACGCGCAGATTCTGCGTGGTGACACTGACGTCGCCCATGTGACCGGCCATCTTCTTGCCCTTGAAGACCTTGCCAGGATCCTGGCACTGGCCCGTAGAGCCGAGACTTCTGTGGTTGATCGACACGCCATGGCTGGCCCGAAGGCCGCCGAAACCGTGCCGCTTCATGCCACCGGCAAAGCCCTTACCGATCGAGGTGCCAGAGGCATCCACGAACTGGCCTTCGACAAAGTGGTCGGCGGTGATCTCCGCGCCCACATCGATCAAGTTCTCGGGGCTGACCCGGAACTCGGCCACTTTGCGCTTGGGCTCGACATTCGCCACGGCAAACCCGCCGCGCTGAGCCCGCGTCAAACGCTTCACTTTGGCACGGCCGGCGCCAAGCTGAACGGCGGTGTAGCCGTTCTTTTCGGCGGTCCGCTGACCGACGACCTGGCAATTCTCCAGGCGCAGCACCGTGACCGGGATGTGTTCCCCGGCATCGGTGAAGATCCTGGTCATGCCGACCTTCTGCGCGATAACACCTGATCGCATCGAACTAATTCCTTGCCTCGTCCCGATACCGGTTAGAGCTTGATCTCAACATCCACGCCGGCGGCGAGATCGAGTTTCATCAAAGCGTCGACCGTCTGCGGAGTCGGATCGACAATGTCGAGCAGCCGCTTATGGGTCCGCATCTCGAACTGCTCGCGGCTTTTCTTGTCGATATGCGGCGAGCGGTTCACGGTGAACTTCTCGATACGGGTCGGCAGCGGGATGGGCCCGCGAACTTCCGCACCGGTGCGTTTCGCCGTGTTGACAATTTCCTTGGTCGACGCATCGAGAATGCGATGGTCGAAGGCTTTCAGCCTGATTCTTATGTTCTGGCTCTGCATCTCGACGGCCTTAAGTTAGAGAAACGCGCCGCCCCAAAACGGAGCGGCGCGCTCCTCAATTCCCTTTACTCGATGATCGATGACACCACGCCGGCGCCGACGGTGCGGCCACCCTCACGGATAGCGAAGCGGAGCTTCTCTTCCATGGCGATCGGCACGATCAGCTCAACGGTCATGGCGATGTTGTCGCCCGGCATCACCATCTCGGTGCCTTCCGGCAGCTGAACCACACCCGTCACGTCGGTCGTGCGGAAGTAGAACTGCGGACGGTAGTTGCCGAAGAACGGCGTGTGGCGGCCACCCTCTTCCTTCGTGAGGATGTAGGCCTCGGCCTTGAACTTCGTGTGCGGCGTCACGGAGCCGGGCTTGGCCAGAACCTGGCCACGCTCGACGCCTTCACGGTCCACACCACGGAGCAGACAACCGACATTGTCGCCCGCCTCGCCCTGGTCGAGCAGCTTGCGGAACATCTCAACGCCGGTGACGGTCGTCTTGGTGGTCGGCTTGATACCGACGATCTCGACTTCCTCGCCAACCTTGACGACGCCACGCTCGATACGGCCAGTCACAACAGTACCGCGACCGGAGATCGAGAACACGTCCTCGATCGGCATCAGGAAGGGCTGGTCCTTCGGACGCTCGGGCTGCGGGATGTACTCGTCGACAGCCTTCATGAGCTCCATGATGGCCTTCTGACCGATCTCGGGATTGCTATCCTCGATGGCAGCAAGAGCGGAACCCTTGATGATCGGGATGTCGTCCCCCGGGAACTCGTACTTCGAGAGAAGCTCGCGAACCTCGAGCTCGACGAGGTCCAGAAGCTCTTCGTCGTCGACCTGGTCGACCTTGTTCAGGAACACCACCAGCGCCGGCACACCGACCTGACGGGCAAGCAGGATGTGCTCACGCGTCTGCGGCATGGGACCGTCAGCGGCGGACACCACGAGGATGGCGCCGTCCATCTGCGCCGCACCCGTGATCATGTTCTTCACGTAGTCGGCGTGACCCGGGCAGTCCACGTGCGCGTAGTGCCGGTTCTCGGTTTCGTACTCCACGTGCGCCGTCGAGATCGTGATACCGCGGGCCTTCTCTTCAGGCGCCTTATCGATCTCATCGTAGGCAGTGAACGTGGCGCCGCCGGTCTCAGCCAATGTCTTGGTGATCGCAGCGGTCAGGGTCGTTTTACCGTGATCGACGTGACCAATCGTACCGATGTTACAATGCGGCTTTGACCGGTCGAATTTCTCTTTAGCCATTGTGGCTCTCCATTCCTCTCACCAAAAGCTAAAACTCAAACGCCCAATCGCTTAGGCGAACTTTGACTGCACTTCTTCAGCCACCGCCTGCGGAACCTGCGCATAGCTGTCGAACTGCATAGTGAACTGCGCCCGCCCCTGACTCATGGAACGCAGCGTGTTCACGTAACCAAACATGTTGGCTAGCGGGACCATGGCATTGATCACCGTCGCGTTGCCCCGGGGCTCCTGGCCTCGGACCTGACCGCGGCGGCTGGTAAGATCGCCAATGATACCGCCCACATATTCCTCCGGCGTCACCACTTCAACCTTCATGATCGGCTCAAGCAGTTTTGGCGCAGCCTTTTGAGCTGCTTCACGGAAGGCCGCGCGGGACGCGATCTCAAACGCCATGACGGACGAGTCGACATCATGCGACGCGCCATCAACCAGCGTGCACTTTACGTCAAGGATCGGGAAGCCGGCGAGAATGCCGGAGTCGATGACGCTCTGCACGCCCTTCTCGACGCCTGGGATGAACTCCTTGGGCACGTTACCGCCGACAACCTTGTTCTCGAAAATGAAGCCTTCGCCAGCCTCGGCCGGCTCGATCTCCATTTTCACGCGGGCGAACTGACCCGAACCGCCGGTCTGCTTCTTATGGGTGTAGTCGACGTTTGCCGGCTTCGTGATCGTCTCACGATAGGCAACCTGCGGCGCGCCCACATTGGCCTCGACCTTAAACTCACGCTTCATGCGATCGACAATGATGTCGAGATGAAGCTCGCCCATGCCCTTAATGATGGTCTGCCCGGATTCATGGTCGACCGTGACGCGGAAGGACGGATCCTCCTGGGCCAGACGGTTGAGCGCCACGCCGAGCTTCTCCTGGTCGCTCTTCGTCTTGGGCTCGACGGCAACCTCGATGACGGGATCCGGAAACTCCATGCGCTCCAGAATCACGGGCTTGGCCGGATCGCAGAGCGTGTCGCCGGTGGTGACGTCCTTGAGGCCCGCAATGGCGACGATGTCGCCCGCATAGGCGTCCTTGATGTCTTCGCGGTGATTGGAGTGCATCAGCAGCATACGGCCGATACGCTCTTTCTTGTCTTTCACCGTGTTGGCCAGCGTCTGGCCGGATTCAACCGTGCCCGAATAGACCCGGCAGAAGGTCAGCGACCCGACGAACGGGTCGTTCATGATCTTGAACGCCAGCATCGACAGCGGCGCATCGTCCGAAGCCGGACGATCCACTTCCTGCTCCGTCTTCACGTCGATGGCCTTGATAGGCGGCACGTCGAGCGGGGACGGAAGATAGTCGACCACTGCGTCAAGAAGGGGTTGCACACCCTTGTTCTTAAAGGCTGAACCGCACAGAATCGGGACGAACTCGAGGGTACAGGTGCCCTTACGGATAAGCTGCTTGAGCTTCTCCTCGGGAATCTCCTTGCCTTCGAGATAGGCCTCCATGGCCTCCTCGTCGAGCTCGACGGCCTGCTCGACCAGCGCGTCGTGATACTCCTGCGCCTTGTCCTGAAGATCGGCCGGAATGTCTTCGTCATGGAAGGTGGCGCCGAGGGACTCATCGTCCCAGATCACCGCCTTCATGCGGACCAGGTCGACAATACCCGCAAAGTCCGACTCCGAACCGATCGGCAGCTGCAGCACAATCGGGTTCGCGCCAAGGCGCTCCTTGATCGTCTCGAGCGACATGAAGAAATCGGCGCCGATCTTGTCCATCTTGTTGACGAAGATCATGCGCGGCACGTGATACTTGTCGGCCTGACGCCAAACCGTCTCGGTCTGCGGCTCCACGCCCTGGTTGGCGTCGAGCAACGCAACGGCGCCGTCGAGCACGCGCAAGGACCGCTCGACCTCGATCGTGAAGTCCACGTGGCCGGGCGTATCGATGATGTTGATGCGCTTGTCTTTCCAGAACGCGGTCGTCGCAGCCGACGTAATGGTGATACCGCGCTCCTGCTCCTGCTCCATCCAGTCCATGGTGGCCGCGCCATCGTGGACCTCGCCGATCTTGTGGCTCTTACCGGTGTAGTAGAGCACGCGCTCGGTCGTGGTGGTCTTGCCGGCATCGATATGCGCCATGATACCGATGTTGCGGTAATCCTTGAGGGGCGTCTGACGGGGCATCGTTCGAGTTCCTTAAGACGGTTACCAGCGATAGTGCGAGAAGGCGCGGTTGGCTTCGGCCATCCGGTGCGTGTCCTCGCGCTTCTTCACGGCCGAGCCGCGGTTGTTGACGGCATCGAGAAGCTCGCCCGACAGGCGCTCGACCATCGTGTTCTCGTTGCGCCCGCGGGCTGCCGCGATAATCCAGCGAATGGCCAGCGCCTGACGGCGATCCACACGGACCTCGACAGGCACCTGATAGGTGGCGCCACCCACACGGCGCGACCGCACTTCGATCGCGGGCATGACATTCTGCAGAGCCTGATGGAACAGCTCGATCGGGTTCTGCTTGACCTTGTCTTCCATCTGGTCGAGCGCGCCATAGACGATCCGCTCGGCGGCAGACTTCTTGCCGTCCAGCATGATGGAATTCATGAACTTGGTGAGCACCAGATCCCCGAACTTGGGATCGGGAATGATCTCCCGCTTATCAGCTTTGTGCCGCCTGGACATATCGCTTCAATCCGTTCCTTAAAGACCAAAAAAGCGCCCACTACTTGGGCCGCTTGGCTCCATATTTCGAGCGCCGCTGACGGCGGGCGTTGACGCCTTGGGTATCGAGCACGCCGCGAATGATGTGGTAGCGCACGCCGGGAAGATCCTTCACACGGCCGCCACGGATCATCACCACCGAATGCTCCTGAAGATTATGCCCCTCGCCGGGGATGTAGCTCGTCACTTCCTGCTGGTTGGTCAGGCGCACGCGCGCGACCTTCCGGAGCGCCGAGTTCGGCTTCTTCGGCGTGGTGGTGTAAACGCGGGTGCAAACCCCCCGCTTCTGCGGGCAGGCCTGCATGGCCGGCACTTTGTTGCGCTTCACCGGCGCCTTACGCGGCTTCCGGATCAATTGCTGTATCGTTGGCATAGCAGCCCTAGCGTCCAATCGTTTGCGACGGCGAAACCGCCTCATTCACCTATGGGCGCAAGCGCCCAAAACCACACGGGCGACAACGCCCGCACCTCGGGCGGATCGCCCAAAACACAAGAGCTGAAGCTGCGAGTCATCCTCGCGTCCTCAGCGCTCAATCCAGAGGATCTTGAGGGGGAACCCCCAAGATCATGACCCCGATATGATCCCGGTTAGTCCAGCAGCGTCTAACCCGCGCCCGTTAGGTGTTATCTCCCAATGGGCTTCCTGTCGGTGGGCTACCGCCTGCCGCTAAAAGTGGCCGCGTTGTATCAGGCCGCTTCTTGAAACGTCAAGGGTTCAACATGCTGAAATGGGGGGCCAAGCCCGGTTTTTTGCCGGTTTTTCCGCTTGGCCCCCAATATCCTTGTATTGCCTTAAGCCGACGCGCCGTCCCCGGTGTCTTCCGGCACCGGCTCAGCCTCGGCTGCATCCTCCGGAACGGCCTCACCGGCCGGCTCCAGAACGTCCTGGCTGGAGCGCTGACGCTCCTCGAGAATCAGCTCATCTCGGTGCGTGGCAATCCGGTTGAGCCGCGAGAGCATGCCGCCCGTACCGGCCGGGATGAGCCGGCCCACGATGACATTCTCCTTGAGCCCTTCCAGGGCATCCTTCTTCCCGTTGACGGCCGCATCGGTAAGGACGCGGGTGGTCTCCTGGAACGAAGCCGCCGAGATGAACGACCGGGTCTGCAGGCTCGCCTTCGTAATGCCGAGCAGCACGTGCTGGCCTTCGGCCTTCTTGCCGCCCGCCTCTTCAGCCGCCAGGTTGGCGTCTTCGAAGTCGATGCGGTCGACCTGCTCGCCCTTCAGGAACTCGGTATCCCCCGGATCCTCGATCTCGATCTTCTTGAGCATCTGGCTGACGATCACCTCGATATGCTTGTCGTTGATCGTCACACCCTGGAGCCGGTAGACCTCCTGAATCTCGTTCACCAGATAGTTGGCCAGCTCCTCGACGCCCTTAATAGCCAAGATATCGTGCGGCGCGGGGTGTCCGTCGAGGAGGTACTCGCCCTTCTCGATCCGGTCGCCTTCCTGCACCGTCAGATGCCGGCCCTTCGGGATCAGGAACTCGACCGGTTCCGCACCCTCCTCGTCGGGAACGATGCTGATCCGCCGCTTGTTCTTGTAGTCGCGGCCGAGCTGCACGATGCCCGAAACCTCGGCGATGATGGCGTGATCCTTGGGACGCCGCGCTTCGAACAGCTCGGCAACGCGCGGCAGACCACCCGTAATATCGCGGGTCTTGGCGCTTTCCATCGGAATACGGGCCAACACGTCACCGGCCTTCACCTCGCTGCCAGACTCCACGGACAAGACCGCATCCACCGGCAGCAAGTAGCGGGCTTCACCGCCACGCGAGAGCTTGCCGACTTCGCCCTTCTTGTCCTTGATCGCCATGGCCGGACGAAGATCTGCGCCGCGAGGCGATGCTCGCCAGTCGATGATCACGCTGTTGGTGATACCCGTCGATTCGTCGCGCTGCTCCGACACGGAGACGCCCTCGACCAGATCCTCGAACTCGACCGTGCCCTCGATCTCGGTGAGAACCGGACGCGTGTAAGGATCCCATTCGGCCAGACGGTCGCCGCGCTTGACCTTGTCGCCGTCGTCGACACGCAGATGCGTACCGTACGGCAGACGGTGGGTCGCGAGTTCATTGCCCTCGTCGTCCACGATCACGATAGCCGTGTTCCGGCTCATGACCATGTGACGGCCTTGGGAGTCCTCGACCACGTTGCGCTGCTTGATCTTGACCGTGCCTTCGTAGGACGATTCCAGCGACGACTGATCCACGACCTTCGAGCTCGCCACGCCGCCCAAGTGGAACGTCCGCATGGTGAGCTGCGTGCCCGGCTCGCCGATCGACTGCGCGGCGATGACGCCCACGGCCTCGCCCATGTTCACGGGCGTTCCTCGGGCCAGATCGCGGCCGTAACAGCTGGCGCAAATGCCGTTCCGGGTTTCGCAGGTCAGGGCCGACCGCACGCGAATCTCCTGGACCCGTGCGCTCTCGAGAGCTTCGACATGCTCTTCCTCGATCAGCTGACCCTGCTGGATGATCACCTCGCCGGTCGCCGGATCCTTGACCGGCTCGCCCGCATCGAGAATGGCGCGAACCGTGATACCGCCGTCGGTACCACAGTCCTCTTCCGTCACGATGCAGTCCTGGGCCACGTCCACGAGACGACGCGTCAGATAGCCCGAGTTCGCCGTCTTCAAGGCGGTATCGGCAAGACCCTTACGGGCACCATGGGTGGAGTTGAAGTACTCCATCACGGTCAAGCCTTCCTTGAAGTTCGAAATGATCGGCGTCTCGATGATCTCGCCCGACGGCTTGGTCATCAGACCGCGCATACCGGCAAGCTGCTTCATCTGAGCCGGCGACCCACGCGCACCGGAATGCGACATCATGTAGATCGAGTTGATCGGCTTCTCGCGGCCGGTCTCCTCGTCGATCTGCACCGAGGAAATGCGCTTCATCATCTCCTTAGCGACGAGTTCAGTACACTCGGTCCAGGTATCGACCACCTTGTTATACTTTTCGCCACGGGTGATCAGACCGTCGTTGTACTGCTGCTCGTACTCACGCACGAGTTCGGTCGTCTTGTGGATGATTTCGTCCTTGGTCTCCGGGATCACCATGTCGTCCTTGCCGAACGAGATGCCGGCGCGGCACGCATAGCGGAAGCCGAGGCCCATGATCTTGTCGCAGAAGATGACCGTCTCCTTCTGACCGCAGTGGCGATAGACCATGTCGATCATGTTGGAGATCTCCTTCTTGGTGAGGAGCTTGTTCACCAGGTCGAAGCTGACCTCCGCCCGGCGCGGCAACAACTCGCCAAGGAGCATGCGGCCCGGCGTCGTGTCGTAGATATAGGCGACCCAGTTGCCGTTCTCGTCCTTGGTGATGTAGCGGCCCTTGACCTTGGCGTGCAGCGTCACGGCGCCAGACTCGAGAGCGTGATGGATCTCGGCGACGTCACCGAAGATCATCCCCTCGCCCGGTTCGTTGTCCATGACGAGCGACAGATAGTAGAGGCCGAGCACGATATCCTGCGACGGCACGATGATCGGCGAACCGTTGGCCGGATGCAGGATGTTGTTGGTCGACATCATCAGCACACGCGCCTCAAGCTGCGCTTCGAGCGACAGCGGCACGTGCACGGCCATCTGGTCACCGTCGAAGTCGGCGTTGAACGCCGCGCAGACGAGCGGATGCAGCTGAATGGCCTTGCCTTCGATGAGCTTCGGCTCGAACGCCTGAATGCCCAAACGGTGCAGCGTCGGCGCACGGTTCAGCATGACCGGATGTTCGCGGATAACCTCGTCGAGGATATCCCAAACTTCGGGCTTCTCCTTCTCGACGAGCTTCTTCGCCTGCTTGACGGTCGAGGCATGGCCCTTGGCGTCCAGCCGCGAGTAGATGAACGGCTTGAACAGCTCCAGCGCCATCTTCTTCGGCAGGCCGCACTGATGCAGCATGAGGTCCGGACCGACCACGATGACCGACCGGCCCGAATAGTCGACGCGCTTGCCGAGCAGGTTCTGACGGAAGCGGCCCTGCTTGCCCTTGAGCATGTCGGCGAGCGACTTCAGCGGACGCTTGTTGGCGCCGGTGATGACGCGGCCACGGCGGCCATTGTCGAATAGCGCATCCACAGCCTCCTGCAGCATGCGCTTTTCGTTCCGGATGATGATGTCCGGCGCGCGCAGCTCCATCAGCCGCTTCAGACGATTGTTACGGTTGATCACACGGCGGTACAGATCGTTGAGGTCAGACGTCGCGAAGCGGCCGCCATCGAGCGGCACCAGCGGGCGCAGCTCCGGCGGAATGACCGGCACGACGGTCAGGATCATCCACTCGTGACGGTTGCCTGACTGAATGAAGGCCTCGACCACCTTCAGACGCTTGGCGAGCTTCTTCGGCTTGAGCTCGGTGGTCGCCTCGGCGATCTCAACGCGCAAGTCCGCCGCGATCTTCTCGAGGTCCAGGCCCTTGAGGAGTTCGCGGATCGCCTCGGCGCCGATACCCGCCGTGAACGAGTCCTCGCCGAAATCGTCCTGCGCCTGCATGAACTCTTCTTCGGACAGAAGCTGCAGCGGCTTGAGCGAGGTAAGCCCCGGCTCCAGCACGATGTAGTTCTCGAAATACAAGACGCGCTCGAGATCCTTCAGCGTCATATCCAACAGAAGGCCGATGCGCGAGGGCAGCGACTTCAGGAACCAGAGATGCGCGACGGGCGCGGCGAGCTCGAGGGGGCCCATGCGCTCGCGGCGCACCTTGGCCAACGTGACCTCGACGCCGCACTTCTCGCAGATGACGCCCTTGTACTTCATGCGCTTGTACTTGCCGCACAAGCACTCGTAGTCCTTCACCGGGCCGAAGATGCGCGCGCAGAACAGACCGTCCCGCTCTGGCTTGAACGTCCGGTAGTTGATCGTCTCGGGCTTTTTGATCTCCCCAAACGACCACGACAGGATCTTCTCCGGGCTGGCGATGCCGATCCGGATCTGATCAAAGTTCTGCTGCTGGGTCTGCGGGTTGAACAGGTTCGCGAGATCTTGGTTCATTCTGCTTGTCTCCAAATGGGCGGGGCCGCCGCCCTTCGGTTGTCTTCAACAGGTGTGTAACGAAGCGTCCGGGCTCGACGCTTACTCCGCCGCCGGCTTGGGCAGCTGCATCGCATTCGGCTGCACTTCATCCGGCTTCGGCTGCACCAGTTCGACATTCAGTCCCAATGCACGCATTTCCTTGACGAGAACGTTGAACGACTCGGGGATACCGGCCTCGAACGTGTCGTCACCGCGGACGATCGCTTCGTAGACCTTGGTACGGCCCGCAACGTCATCCGACTTCACGGTCAACATTTCCTGGAGCGTGTACGCGGCGCCGTAAGCCTCGAGCGCCCACACCTCCATTTCACCGAAGCGCTGACCGCCGAACTGCGCCTTACCGCCCAGCGGCTGCTGGGTCACAAGGCTGTACGGGCCGATCGAACGGGCGTGGATCTTGTCGTCCACCAGGTGGTGAAGCTTCAGCATATAGATGTAGCCCACCGTCACCTTGCGTTCGAACGGCTCGCCGGAACGGCCGTCGTACAACGTGACCTGTCCGGACGGGTCGTAGCCGGCCACTTCCAGCATATCGGACACATCCGATTCCAACGCCCCATCGAACACGGGGGTCGCAACAGGAACACCGCGGGTGAGGTCCTGCCCCACTTCGATCAGCCGGTCGTCTGCCAGAGCCGCAACTTCCTTGTCCGAGCCGTAGATCGTCTTGAGGAGATCCTTGACCGGCTTGGTCTTGTTGGTCTCGTGATACTCCTCCAAGGCGTCGCCGATCTTCTTGCCAAGACCGCGGCAGGCCCAGCCGAGATGCGTCTCCAGAATCTGACCGACATTCATGCGGCTCGGCACGCCGAGCGGGTTCAGCACGATGTCAACCGCCTGGCCGTCCTCGAGATAAGGCATGTCCTCGACGGGCACGATCTGAGAGATCACGCCCTTGTTGCCGTGACGGCCGGCCATCTTGTCGCCCGGCTGGATCTTCCGCTTCACGGCCACAAAGACCTTGACCATTTTCATGACGCCCGGCGGCAGCTCGTCGCCGCGC